>JAQBUJ010000145.1 GCA_027623845.1 Pseudomonadota bacterium | reverse complement strand
CTGATGAGCGCATGGAGCCGACAGCATCCCAAGCAATGGATGGCGGACTTGGCGCAAGACGCCCACGTGCCCAGTTTTCCGCTTCGGGAACTGTCCGAGCAGCTTGGGTCGCCACAACTGGCGCAGCGTGGCTATTTCCAAGACATGAAATTAAACGACGTGACCGTCAAAACGCCGAGCCTGCCGGTCCAGATGAGCTTTTCCGAGAACGTCTCCCCCGTCCGTCCGGCGGCGGCCTTGCCGCTCAGCGGCGTGCGGGTGCTTGATTTCAGCTGGGTTATCGCCGGGCCAACCGCCACCCGCCACCTGGCCGCCATGGGAGCGGAAGTTATCAAGATCGAAGCGCCGGGAAAAGGCGATCCTGGCCGCGCCTCAGAACTGCATGGGGTTCTGGGACAAGCCAAAAAGGGCGTGGTGCTCAACCTGAAAAAACCCGAAGGCGTGGCGATCGCGAAACGTTTGGCCGCTGAATCCGACGTGCTGATCGAGAATTTCGCCACCGGCGTGATGGACCGCTTGGGTTTGGGCGCGGCTGACTTATGCCGACTGAATCCGAATCTGATCTATCTGTCCGCATCCGGGCTCGGTCGCACCGGGCCAGAGGCGGGCGCGGTGGCTTATGGCACCTTGCTGCAATGCTATGCCGGTTTTGCAGGTTTAAACCGGCACCCTGACCGCCCGCCGCGTGTCGGCATGGCGTGGCTCGACCCGATGTGCGGTTTGATTCTGCCCTTCCTGGTCGCGGCTTCACTCTGGCGCCAACGCAAGCAGCTGGGCGGCGGTGTCCGGGTGGACTTTTCCATGATCGAAGCCATGCTGTGGGTGATGCCGGAAGCCTTACTCACAGCGCAACTGGGCGATCCCCCTACGCCTCAAGGCAACGCCTCGGCGGATTATGCGCCGCATGGGGTCTATCGCTGCGCCGGCGAGGATGATTGGCTCTCCTTGGCCGTGGTGGATGACGATCAGTGGAGAAATCTCTGTTCGTTAGTGCCCGAATTGGCGGACATGAAGGACCTTGGCCTGGCCGGGCGGCGCGCTGAACGAGCGGCGATCGACGCGGCTTTATCGGCTTGGGCCGCCCCGCAGAACGCTGAGGATGCGGCGCGGTGTTTGACCGCATCGGGCATTCCAAGCGCGGCGTTGGCGCGTTCGCAAGAGTTGGTTGAGAGCGAACATCTGCGTGCAAGAGGTTTTTGGGATGCGCATGGCGACGGCGTCCTGCCCGGCCTGCCCTGGCGGGCGAGCTTTGGTCACCGGTCCGGTTTGGCGCCCGGATTGGGTGAGCACAGCGATATCGTTCTGAGCGAGGTTTTGGGCCTGCAGCAGACAGAAATCGACGCCCTGAGAAACGACGGCGTGCTGGGTTAGCCGACCCGGCCGGGCCCGCTAAAACTCACCGCTGCGGTACGCTTCGTCGAGGCGGCTTCTTCCTCGGACAATTCCTCCCAAGGCTCGCCGCGGCGGCGAAGCGCCCCGGTGAAGTTCGGCGGGCGCTTTTCGTTGAAGGCGGCCCGTCCTTCTTCACCATCGGCGGTCGTTTGAATCAACAAATTGTTGATCAAGTTTTGCACATGCCAGGCTTGGTCGGTCGGCAGGTCGCCAAAGCGAATGATGAACTCCTTCATCATCCGAACGGCGGCCGGCGGCATCTTGGCGATCTGGTGGGCCATTTCTTCGGCCCGCTCCATCAGATTGGCGTGGGGCACGACTTCGTTAATCAAGCCTATGCGCAAAGCTTCGTCCGCATCGAACGGCTCATCGGTTAGCAGTACCTTCATGGCGTCGATATAGCGCAGTTGCTTGATCAACAGGCTGGCGCCCGGTCCATGGCCGAGCCAACCCTGGCTGAGCAAACCGAATTTGAACTTAGCGTTCTCGCTGCTGGCCAGACGGATATCGGTGGAGGCCAGCACCATGTAGAGACCGGCCCCCGCCGCCCAGCCGTTTACCGCGGCGATCACCGGCTTCCAGACGCGCGGGTAATGATCACCCATGCGACCGTCGACGCCTGTACTCTGGCCGTGAACCGTGCCCGCCAACGGCCAATAGATGCGCTGGGTCCGCAGGTATTCCCGATCCTCTGCGGTAAGGTCCGGACGCGGCGTCAGATTGTGGCCGCCACAAAAATGTCTGTCGCCCTTGCCGGTCACGATAGCGCAGCGGATATCCCGATCTTCCCACAGATCAATCCAGGCGGCGGAGATGTCATCCGAGGTCGCCTTGTCCAGGATATTGGCTTTTTCCGGATTGTTCAGCGTGATGTAGGCAATCCCGTTTCGCTTCTCATAGTCGATAGCCATCTGGCGCTCTCCGCTTTGCCTTGGTTGATTTGCCCTGAGAGCAGATCCGGTCTCTCCGTTGCCCCGTCCAATCGCTGGCTATCGTTGGACCAACTCGATACTGACCCCGTCGGGCGCTTCGATGAAGCAGAGCTTGATGCCCCCGACGCCTTCTTTCAACGGCACCGAGAAACCGACGCCCTTGGCCCGCAATTCCTGGCAATAGGCGCCAAGATCGCCGTCATAGGCGAAACCGATATGGTCGGCACCCCAACGGTTATGGCTGGAATAGGCGCCATAATCACGAAATTCATCGGCGGCGGCCGGCGCCTCTCCCTCGCGCTTACCGCGCACAAGAACGGTCATGCCACCGAGTTCGACAAAGATCTGCGGCGCCCCCCTGGCGATGGTATCCGCCTTAATCACCGCGCCGAGCTTGTCGACGTACCACTGGGCGGTCTCATGCGGATTCTCGGCGATGACATGGACATGATCGAACGCGAGATTTGGGTTGCTCATCCCTTCGGCTCCTTATCTTGATGCTGAACCAAGGGACGGTTCAGTCCACCAATTCCGGCACCACCCAGAGCGGGGCTTCCCCCCGGGCGACCCGCTGAACGTTGTCGAACGCATTGCGCACCCGCGCGGTATTACTCTCGAATGTCGGCCCGGCCAAATGCGCGGTCAGGGTGACATTATCTAGCGTGAACAAGGGATTGTCGGGTTGCGGGGGTTCCTGATCGAAGACATCCAGGCCGGCGGCCCTGATGGTTCCGTCCGTCAGCGCCTTGTGCAACGCCGCCTCGTCCACCACCGGCCCGCGCGCCGTGTTGACCAGGATGGCCGACGGTTTCATCAGCGCCAGCTCATCCGCGCCGATCAGGTGGCGGGTGCTGTCGTTCAGCGGCGTGTGCAAGGAAACGACGTCCGCTTCCTTCAGCAGCTCACGCAACAGGCGGAAGCGCACGTTCAGCAGATCTTCCTGATCCTCCGGCAGACGCAAGATGTCGTAGTAGATGACCCTCATGCCGAAGGCCTGCGCCAACCGGGCGGTCTTCTTGCCGATCGTCCCAAGCCCGACGATCCCCAACGTCTTTTCCCGCGCCTCATGCACGCGGGGTGTCTGATTGCCCCGCCAATTGCCGGCGGCGACGCTGAGGTGCTGGCGCACCAATTGCCTCTGGACCGCCAGCATCAGCAGCACCGCGTGCTCCGAGACGGCGACCGAATTGGCCCCGCCATTGTTGCAAACCGGAACCCCCGCCGCGCGCGCCGCGTCCAGATCCGACTCGTCATATCCAGCGCTCAGCAGCTGAATCAATCGCAACCTTGGCCCGGTCTTGAACAATTCCTGATCAACCAGACCGGCGACGAAGCCGACCAGGTATTCCGCCTCTGCCATGGCTTCGCGATATTCCGCGCTTCCGGCCGGGACGATCGCCAGATCGAAGCCGGTTGGAGTCATTTCGCGCGCCACGTCCGCCGCATCGGGAAAATTAGTGACAAACACAATTTTGGGACTCATGGTTTCCGCCCGGATAGTTCTATTTTCTCCATACAGTGTTCGCCCGTCGCGTCAGACCTGTCTACCGGGAAATTTCAGCGGCGCCGGGAGCACTGTCCTGCAGAACCGACTTGAGGCGAATGGCCGGCGTTCGTCTGTCATTGAACACGCCCGGCTTTTCCAAAACGGAGATTCTCGATGAAAACCCTGCGCGTCAACGACTACGACATGGCCTATCTCGACATTGGCGCAGGGAAGCCGCTGGTCTGCGTGCATGGCTCGCTCAATGATTTCCGCGCCTGGATCGGGGTGATGAAGCCGTTGTCGGCCGGTCGCCGGTTGATCGTTCCGAGCCTGCGCCACTACTTTCCCGAGCATTGGGACGGCAAGAGCGGCACCTTCACCATGGCTCAGCACGTGGACGATGTTATCGCCTTCATCGAAGGTCTGGGGGTCGGGCCGGTTGATCTGATCGGCCATTCTCGTGGTGGCCATTTGGCGTTCCGGTTGGCGCTGAAGCGGCCCGAGCTGATCGACAAGTTAGTACTAGCGGAACCCGGCGGCGCCCTCGACGAGTCCTTGCTGCCGAAAAGCGAAGCCGAAGAAGGCCTCCCCGCCGCCGGTTCCCGCGCCCATGTGGCCCAGGCGGCGGAAAAAATTGAGGCGGGCGATCTCGATGGCGGCCTGCGCGCTTTTATCGATGCGATCAACGGACCGGGCGCATGGGACGCACTGCCGGCGACCGATCGCCAAATGCGCGAAGACAACGCCTATACCCTTCTTGCCCAGGTCAATGAAGGCCGCCAGCCCTACGCCAAATCTGAAGCCGAGGCATTATCCTTGCCGGTTTTGTTTGTCGGCGGGGCCAATACACCAGGCATGCTGCCGGTGGTATTGAAGGCCCTAGCCGCCCATGTGCGAGGCGCAAAAACCGTCATCATCCCGGATGCGGGTCACAGCATGTTTCGCCAACAACCGGCTGCATTCGCCCAGGCGGTGCTGGGTTTCCTCTCCAGCTAAGGGCCGCGCCCTACCTGTGGAGAGCTGGTCGGGCCGAAGCCTCAGTCGATTGGGTCCGCCGGACAGCCCGCCAATTCATCCTTCGTTCAGATGACGTTCTCCACCCGCATTTTCTTTACCTCAGCAGCCGATAGACCAAGCCACTTGCCATAAATTTCCTCGTTGTTCTCGCCATGAATCGGTGAGGGCCGGATTGGAACATTGGTTGCGGACATACGGATCGGTGAGGTTGGCACGGTCATTTCACCGCGCACCGGGTGATCGATCTTGATCATGATGCCACGGGCATGCAGGTCTTCGTCTTCGAGCTGCTCTTTCATGTTGAAGACGGCGCCGCAGGGCACGCCAGAGCCGGCGATGATTTCCATCACCTCTTTTTTGGTGTGCTGTCTGGTCCAGACAGAGATCGCCTCGTTAATTGTGTCCTTGTGTTGATAACGCGCGCTGCCGTCCTGCATGCGCGGGTCGTCCATCAGATCCTCGCGGTCGATGGCGCGGCACAACCGCTTCCAGTGCTCTTCGTTGCCGCGTGAGGCGAAGATATAGGCCCAGTCGTCAATCCCGCCGGGCTTGCACGGGTACAGCCCGCCGGGCGCCGTCCCGAAAACCTCGTTACCGATGCGCGGTAATACGGAGCCGTCCTCAACCGAGGCCTGACGGCTCATCGCCGTGCGGCTGTAATTGACCATCGCATCGCGCATGGCGACTTGGACATGCTGTCCCTTACCCGTCGTGACGCGCTGGAACAGAGCCGCCAGGATGCCCATCGCCGCCATCATGCCGGTGCCGGTATCGCCCATCGTCGCGCCGGGGCGGATCGGCGGTTGGTCCGGCAGGCCATTGATGGCGAAGGTGCCGCCGGCGGCCTGTGCGATCATGTCAAAGGCCAGATAGTTTGCGTGCGGGCCGTCCGGCGAAAACCCCTTCACCTGGGCAAAGATGATGCGGGGGTTCAGTTCGTTCAGGCGCTGGTAATCGAAGCCAAGCCGCGCGAACGTGCCGGGCGCCATATTTTCAACCACGACATCGACTTCCTTGACCAATTTCTCGATCAACGCCTTGCCATCCGGCGACTTCAGATTGCAGGTGATGCTCTTTTTGTTGGTATTGTAGAAGATGAAATAATGGGCGTCGGCGTCTTCGCGATTGCTGAATCCCCAACGGCCCGGCTCGCCGCGTTTCGGCTCTTCGACCTTGACCACTTCGGCGCCCATCCAGGCCAGCGCCTGGGTGCAGGACGGACCCGCCTCGAATTGGGTGAAGTCGAGAACCTTGATGCCGTCAAGCGCCGCGTCGGCGCCGGGTGTGTTGAGTCCATCCATGATCTTATCCCTCGCTGTTTAGAGTTTACCTCTACCCGCCACGCTGCTCACGCCATCCAGTTCCATAGTGTCGGTCCTTTCCCTGCTGCCATCGCACTATTGAGAAAGACCTGTGCAGGCTAACCGCCGGCCATCGGACGATCGGGCTTTGCCTGGTGCTACTGGGCGGTCATGCCACCATCAATGACCAGCTCGGCGCCGGTCATCCACGATGACTCATCGGAGGCTAAAAACAATACGCCGTTGGCGATATCCATGGCGGTTCCAAGGCGACCCATCGGCGTTCTTTCCAGCAGCGTTTTATTGACGTCGGGAGGGCTGAACCGTTCAGCCGTCAGCGGCGTCGTTGCGTATCCCGGATGGATCGAGTTTACCCGGATATTTTCTTTGGCGTATTGCAGCGCCGCGGTTTTGGTGAACAGTCGAATCGCCCCTTTGGCGGCGGAATAGGCCGGCGATGTCGGGCTGCCGACAATGCCCATCACCGAGGAGGTGTTGATGATCGAGCCGCCACCGCCCCGACGCATCGCCGGGATTGCCGTCTTGGCGCCAAGAAAGGCGCCCTTGGCGTGCACGGCCAGCTCGCGATCCCAGATCTCCTCGGTCAATTCCTCGACCTTGGCGGAAAACGAGACGCCGGCGTTGTTAAACAGGATGTCGAGGCGACCATAGGCGTCCAAGGTGTCGTCAATGGCCTGCCGCCAGTCCGCCTCCGAGGTCACATCAAGATGGCGATACAGGACGTCGGCCCCTTGATCACGGAGCGCCGATGCGGCGCGCTCCCCCAATTCATCGCGAATGTCGGTCAAGACGACTTTTGCGCCCTCCCGCACAAATAAATGCGCAGTCGCCCCGCCGAAGCCCATCAATTCGCCCTCGATCGCAGCCGCGGCGCCAGTCAATAGAGCGACTTTGTTTTCCAATCGCATATCTTTCCCCGCCCAATCCGCGCCCTGTCGATGGCCGCAACACAGCATATGATTGACGCACCATATTCGCAAATTTCCGCCGAACCTGTAGGGTCGCGGGCTTGAAAAGCGGTGACTGCGACATGGCCAAAGCCCCAGTGACACCGCTCAACGCCTTCCTGCTTATACCAATTTGCGCTGAGGCTGACTCGCGAGGGATTCCCATATTTAGTGTTTTGTGATTCATTCA
>JAQBUJ010000144.1 GCA_027623845.1 Pseudomonadota bacterium | reverse complement strand
GATATCCTGGACATGGTCGCTCTGTCACGCTGACGGCATCGCCAGGGTCGGGGCGGACACACTACACTCCGCTCAAACACTCGACGGAGGAGACGACATGAGCACGTTCCGCATCGGCCTAAGCGCCGCCTTCACCCGCGCCGACGGAAAACCGACTTTTCCAAGTTGTGACTGGTCCACCCTGGCCGGCGCCAGCGATATCGAGGTCGAGCAGATGCAGCCGGCCAACACACTCACCCCAGAGGTGATTGCCGGCTATGACGCGCTGGTGCTGATGGGCGAGAAAGTCACCGCCGACAGCTTCCGCGACGACGACCGGCTAAAGCTGATCACCCGCATGGGCGTCGGCTTCGACCGGATCGACGTGCCGGCCTGCACCGAGCGTGACGTGGCCTTGACCATTACCCCCGACGGTGTCCGCCGGCCAATGGCCAGCTCGGTGGTGCTGATGATCCTGGCGCTGGCGCACCGGCTGGTGGAAAAGGATCGGGTCACCCGCACCGGGCCACTCGGTTGGCCAGCGCGGCTCGACTTTTTCGGCGTTGGTCTGGTCGACAAGACCCTGGCGATTGTCGGTCTGGGCAATATTGGCCGCGAGGTGGTTCGGCTGATCCGCGCCTTCGACATGCGGATTATCGCCCATGATCCCTATATCGATCCAAAGATCGCCGAGGAGCTGGGGGTTACCCTGGTTGATCTCGACACCGCCTTTCGCCAGGCGGATTTTCTGTCCTTCAACTGCCCGCTGAATGACGAAACCCGCGGCATCGGATCCGCCGAGGGCATGGCCAAGATGAAGCCGACAGCCTATCTGGTGAACACCTCGCGCGGACCGGTTGTCGACCAGAAGGCGCTCTATCAGGCCTTGGTCGAAGGACGGTTGGCCGGCGCCGCCATCGATGTTTTCGATCCCGAGCCATCACCCGCCGATGACCCGATCCTGAAGCTTAACAACGTCATCGTGACGCCGCACGCGATCGGCTTTTCGGATCAGATGTTCTCAACCATGGGCGAGGTGAATACCCGCGCGATCCTGGCGGTCAAGGGCGGCCAGTCACCAGACAATCTGGTCAATCCGGAAGTGGTGAACAGAGCCGGATTTCAGAAAAAATTGGGACGTTAGATCAGAGAGACGGCGGCCCAGAGGCGGCGGGTGATCGCCTCTGGGCACCGATGTCTCTTATTTCAGCGGTGAATGGCTCCAGGGCACCAGGATCGTGGAGTGCATTTCCTCGAGCCGATCCGGGCCGTCCTTCAGGAAGGCCTGCCAATCCGGATCAGCGGCGGCGGCGGCGCGTGCTTCGGCCCGGTGGTTCAGATCCTTGTAGGCCCAGAGATGCGAGACCTCGTTCGGCTGACCGGTATCGGTCTGCCAAATACACACATTCTTCGAATGCCGCTCGCGCACCGGCATCGCCGCGGTGATTGCATCGGCGAAAACCTTGGCCTTGCCGACCTTGCAGCGATAAAAGCGATATTCGTAGATGTTCCCTTCGGTCTCCGGCTTGGTCAGCGGCTTGGTGGCGAACATCAGCCGGTTGTCCTGGCGAATGATCAGCGGACCGGCCTTGGTCAAATACTCATTGCGCCAAGCCGCGTTGGTCCCAAGCTTCGCCTTCACCTCGGCCCGGTGGTTCATGTCATTATAGGACCATAGATGCATGACCTGGTTCAGCGGCCCGATCTCGGTCAGCCAATACCCCTCAAGCTTGCCATGATCATCGCCGCGGATCGGTCGACCGATCTCGGCGGAATATTTGGCCAGCAGTGGCGCCTTACCTGGCCCGGTCGTGTAGGTGCGAAATTCATAGAGCATTGGGTAACCTCCGATAGTGGCGCCCGAACGGCGTCTGGGTCGCGGCGATCCTGGCACAAAAGCACTCTCCAGGTGAACCGACTGCTGTAGCAGCGCCGCGCAAAACCTATACGAGATCAACCCCGCCACGGCGATAGAGAAACCGCGCGAAAACCAGCGACAACTTTTGGCGTTGGTCAAACCCTGTTCGTCGTCGTTCACCGTTAAGGTAAGTATTGCTTGTCTTTCGTCGCCGGGGTCGGCAGATCATTGACCAGACTTTATTCGGAAGGACCAAACCGTGGTGAATGCGACGCCCCAAGAATATCCCAACTTCGTCACCCATCTGGAATGCTCGATGAACGGGGAGCATTACGAAGCTGGAAAACTCCACGGTTTGTCCAAGGTCGGTCGCCCACTGCTGGTGCGCTATGATCTGGACGCCCTGGCCAAGGCGGTGACCAAAGAGATGCTGGCCGAACGCAAGGGCGGGTTCTGGAAGTACCGCGAATTCCTGCCGGTCACCAAAACCGAAAACGTCGTCGAGTTGGGCGAGGTGATGACCCCGTTGATCTCAATGCCCCGGCTGGCCAAGAAGTTGGGCGTCGGGACCGGTGAAATTATCGTCAAGGACGAAGGCCGCCTGCCGACCGGCTCCTTTAAGGCGCGCGGGCTGGCTTTGGCCGTCGCCATGGCCAAGGAACTCGGCCTCAGCCATCTCGCCATGCCGACCAACGGCAATGCCGGCGCCGCGATGGCCGCCTATGCCAGCCATTCCGGATTGCGCACGACGATTTTTTGCCCTGACGACACGCCCGAGGTCAACGTATCGGAGATCGAACTGCAGGGCGCCACCGTCTATCGGGTCAATGGCTTGATCAATGATTGCGGGAAGATCGTCGGCGACGGCAAGGAAACCGCCGGTTGGTTCGACGTCTCAACCTTGAAGGAGCCCTACCGCATCGAAGGTAAGAAGACTATGGGGCTGGAAATAGCCGAACAGATGGGTTGGGAGTTGCCGGACGCGATCTTCTATCCCACGGGCGGCGGCACCGGCCTGATCGGCATGTGGAAGGTTTTCGAGGAACTCGAAGCGATGGGCTGGATCAGCAGCAAACGCCCGCGGATGATCGCCGTGCAGGCGACGGGATGCGCCCCGATCGTAAAGGCGTATGAGGACGGGGTTGAGCACGCCCCGGTATGGGAAAACGCCCATACCGGGGCCGCCGGAATCCGGGTGCCGGTCGCAGTCGGCGATTTCCTGATCCTGCGCGCGGTTCGCGATTCCGGTGGTTTTGCGATCGCGGTGACCGATGAAGCGATCTTCGCCGCCCGAGACGAAGTGGCGCGCGAAGAAGGTTTGTTGCTGTGCCCCGAGGGCGCCGCGACATTCGCCGCCTATAAAGAAGCCCTGGCCGATGGCCGGGTGACCGGCAGCGACAAAGTCGTACTCTACAATTGCGCGACCGGACTCAAATACCCGATGCCCCAGGTGGACCGCGCCCTGGATCGCCACCAGCCGATCGATTACGCCTCCATGGCGTAACCGACCGGCGCCTCCAAAGGGCTCGTCATGGCTAGCGACTATTCCAAGGAAAAAGACCTTAACCGCCGTTATTGGGACGCGCTGGTTGCGGTGAACGCCGATACCGACGGCTATGACGGGTACGACATCAAAGCATTCCTGCAAGGCGAGCGGGATCTGCATCCGATCGAGCTCAGCGAGCTTGACGATGTCGCCGGTCTCTCGTTATTGCACCTGCAATGCCATTTCGGCATGGACACGCTGATGCTGGCCCGCAGAGGCGCCACGGTGACCGGGTTCGACTATTCCGCCGCCGCGATCGAAAAGGCGCGCTGGCTAGCCGGTAAGGCGGGTATCGACGCCCGCTTCATTCAAGGTGACCTCTACCAGGCGCCGGCGTTGATCGACGCGACTTTCGACGCGGTATTCGTCAGCTGGGGCGCGCTCAACTGGTTACCGGATATCCAAGGTTGGGCCAGGGTGGTGTCGCATTTTCTCAAACCCGGCGGCTGGTTCTATCTGGCCGAGGCGCACCCGGTGATGAACACCATCGAGGATGAGAACACGGATGACACCGTGCGGGTCCGCTACCCCTATTTCCACAAACCCGACCCAATCCGCTTCGACACCCCGACCGCCTATTCCGACAACCGGACCACGCTGGCGGTGACAGAGACTCATGAATGGATCCATCCCGTCGGCGAGGTGGTCACCAGCTTGATCGACGCCGGGCTTCGCCTTGAGTTTCTGCATGAGCATCAGGAGATCACCTGGCGGGCCATGCCGTATCTCGTCCCGGGCCAGCCTCGTCAGTATCGGATGCCGGACGACCGACCGAATATTCCCCTGTCGTATTCGCTGAAAGCCGTAAAACCGGCATAGTCTCTCAATCGTTTTCGCGCCCGGCATTTTCGCCCTGGCGCAAGGGGTGTCGATTCTTACGGACCTCAAGCCGCTTCTTCGCTATAGAGCCGGAAATCGTCGCCGCTTCAAACATAACGACTCGCGCCCGGAGAACAGCCATGGACGTTGAAAAACAAATCAGCTCGGTCGGAAATGAGATCCAACTGTTGCTGACCACCTACGGTCTCGATGTCGTAGGCGCCATCCTAATCCTTGTCATCGGCTGGATCGTCGCCGGTTGGGCCGCCCGGGTCACCCGTGCGGCGGCGGATCGGGCCAACTGGATGGACACGACCTTAAAACCGTTGGCGTCTTCGATCGTTCGCTATTTCGTCCTCATCATCACCATCGTCGCAGTGCTCAACCAGTTTGGCGTGGAAACCACCAGCGTCATCGCCGTGCTTGGCGCCGCCGGCCTGGCCATCGGTCTGGCCTTGCAGGGCACCCTGTCCAATGTCGCCGCCGGCGTGATGATCCTGGTCCTGCGCCCGTTCAAGGTCGGCGACTATGTCGAGGCCGGCGGCCGGGCTGGCACGATCAAGGAGGTTGGCCTGTTCGGCACCGAGCTAGCGACGCCTGACAATGTCTTCATCAGCGTCCCCAACAGCGCCATCATCGGCGGCGCGATCACCAATTTCAGCCGCCATGGCACCCGGCGGATCGACATCATCGTCGGTATCGGTTACGGCGCCGATATTGATCAGGCCTTTGACGTGCTTGGCAAATTAGCCAGCGCCGATAGCCGCGTTCTCGAGGACCCGGCAGTGCATCTCTCGGTGCGCGAACTCGCTGACAGCTCGGTCAATCTTGGTTTCAGGTTCTGGGTCAACGCCGCCGACTATTGGCAGGTTCTCTGCGACATGAACAAAGGCGTGAAACAAGGCCTGGATACTGCCGGTATCGAAATTCCCTTCCCCCAGCGCGTGGTCGAGATCAAGAACCCAACGCCAGCGAAACCGGCGCCCCGGCGACGCGCCGCCGCGACGACGACATCAGCCGGCTAATCAACCACCAGCCGGATTACGGAAAATCTCGCCAGCGAATGGAAGACACCCGGGCGATCTGACGTTATCGTGCGCGACCAAACCAAAACGCGCCCGCGCGGCGCCCCTATCAGTGTGGGAGAAAACGATGCTGCTGGATGTCCGCACCTATACCTGCAAGCCAGGAACGATCAAGGCTCACATGGCGGTCTATGAGAAATACGGCAAGGCCCCGCAGACCAAACATCTCGGCCAGCCGGTCGCCTATTTGCTCACCGAGACCGGCAATGTGAACCAGTACGTTCACATCTGGGCCTATGACAATGCCGGCGATCGCGAGGCCAAGCGCGCCGCGATGCAGGCCGACCCCGACTGGGTCACCTACACCCAGGAAAGCGCCAAGCTCGGCGCGCTGGTCAACCAGGACAACAAGTTGATGAAGCCTGTCGACTTCTACGCCGAACCAAAACGCTGAGTCCCAGGTTCTAATTTATAGATCCAAACTGAAAGGCCCGCCGGAACGTTTTGGCGGGCCTTTTTCCTGTTCGAACCATGGATTTCAGCGTTGATTTTCCCCTCCGCGCCACCGAGTGCCGAATTTCCGATACTCCGATCGACTGTGATGCGCTAGAACCGCCTTAGCTCGGATAGCGATTGGGACAAGCGCGATGGCACCGGACGACGGACTGCTCGCGGCGGATTGGATTCTTGAGCCAAGGACACGCCCTGGCACACAAGGCCGCTACACGGTCAGAATCCGCAACTTGGTCCTGACCATGTCGATCGGCATTCACGATCACGAAAAAACCACCCCGCAACGGGTCTCGATCAGTGTTGAGCTGAGCTTGGATTACCCAGCCGGCGGCTTCGGCGATGCGCTTTATCGTAAAGTGGTTTGCTATGAGACGTTGATTTCGCGGATCAAGGAAATGGCCGCCGAGGGCCATGTGATCCTGGTCGAGACATTCGCCGAACGCGTCGCCGACTTGGCATTGACCGACCGCCGTGTCCAATCGGTCGCCGTGGACGTTGAAAAGCTCGATATCTTCGATGATTGCGACGGCGTCGGCACCACGATCAGGAAAACCCGGGCGTAAAGCCGGCTTAACGATTGTCGATTGCGCTATTCCGCCGCGCCGCGAGTCTCCAGTTCCCCGGGGCTCTGCAATACTACGGGCGTCTCCTCGACACCGAATTGCAAAGCCGCCAAACGCGCGTATAGCGGGTTCTTCGCCAGCAACTCGGTATGACTGCCGCTCGCCACGGCGCGGCCATCCTGCAAGACCACGATCCGGTCGGCGCTCAGAACCGTGGAGAGGCGATGGGCGATCACCAAGGTGGTGCGTCCGGCCATGATCCGTTCCAGAGCCCGCTGTACCGCGCGTTCGCTTTCGGCGTCGAGGGCGCTTATCGCCTCATCGAGCAGCAGCACCGCCGGATCCCGTAGGATCGCTCGGGCAATGGCCAACCGCTGGCGTTGACCACCGGAAAGCCGGACGCCTTTTTCACCCAGATGGCTGGCGAAGCCCCCGGGCAATTTCTCGATGAACTCAATGGCGTGCGCAGCCTCGGCCGCCGCCCGAACTTCGGCGTCGCTGGCATCGGGGCGGCCAAAGCGGATGTTTTCCGACACATCGGCGGAGAAGATTACCGCATCCTGCGGCACCAGCCCAATCCGGGCCCGCACCTCTGCCGGATCCGCGTCGAGCAGCGGCACCCCGTCCAACCGCAGGACGCCCGAAGTCGGGTCGTAAAATCGCAGCAGAAGCTGAAAGACCGTGGTCTTTCCCGCTCCGGAAGGCCCAACCAGGGCCACGGTCTCCCCCGGTTCAACCGTTAACGTCAACGCTTCCAGCGCCGCCTGATCAGGCCGACTGGGATAGTGAAAGGTAACGGCGTCGAAGGCGATACGACCCTCAGCCGGCACTGGAAGCGCCACCGGGTTTGCCGGCGCCGAGATCTCGGCCCGGGTCGACAACAAACCGGTCAGTCGGTCCATCGCCCCTGCCGCCCGTTGCAGATCTCCAAGCACTTCCGACAAGGCCCCGGTCGAGCCGGCGACGACGATTGCGTAAAATACGAAAGCCGACAGCTCACCAGGGGTGATCCGCCCGGAGAGCACATCACGGCCGCCGATCCACA
>JAQBUJ010000143.1 GCA_027623845.1 Pseudomonadota bacterium | reverse complement strand
AAACCGCTTCCCGCTCGCCCGGCCGGCCCGCCAAGACGACCACCGGCGCGCCCGTCGCCTTGAGCGCCCGCGCGCAAGCCTCGGCGTCCGTCCCATAAAGCTTATCAGACGAACATATCACGGCCAAATCCGCGCTGCTTTGCCGATAGGCGTCACCAATACTATCGCTATCGACTTCGACCTCCAGCGCGGCGATGCCGCCAGCGGCCAGATAGCTTTTCGAAAAAGCCGTCCGCGCGGTGTAATCCGCCGGTGTGCCCAACGCGGCAATGAATACCGCCGGTCGCCGACCGGTCTTGGCTAGGCTGGCGTCGCTGGCATCGCGCAAGGCCTCGAACGCCTCGCCCAGCCGGTGCTGAACCAAGGCCGGGATTTCGACCGTTGAGCCCTGTGTGGCTTTCGACAAAGCCGCGAAACTGGCGCCGTTCGATGCCGCTGTAATCAGCCCTTCAATATCCAAACCGTCGGGAACCACGACGTCATCACCAGCGCCCGCGCGCGCCGCTATGGCCTGCAGCGCCGCCAAGTCGGGGCTGGCGACGCCGCTTGGCTCTTCATCAAGATCGGGGAAACTGGAAACGCCGGTCAACGCATCGCGCCGATGGGCTAAATTCCGTTCCCGCTCCGACCAAGCCGTCCCGACCAATGTCGCGACACGACCGGAAAGCAGCGCCTCGGCCATCCCGCCGCCAGCTTCGATCTCTTGAAAGATCGCCCAGGCGCGACGGGCGTATTCATCGGATAATTGCTCGACGTAGTAAGACCCCCCGGCGGGATCAGCGACCCGGGCGAGCGAGGATTCCTGAACCAATATCGTTTGAATATTACGGGCAACGCGCCGGGCCAGCGGCTCGGGCAAGCCGAGGGCGTCGGTATGGGCGCGCACGGTGACGCTATCCGCCCCGCCAACGCCGGCGGCAAAGCAGGAACAGGTCGCGCGCAACACATTCACCCAGGTATCGCGGCCACTCATCGCGCGGGCTGCGGTTGCCGCCCCGAGGGCCATGATTTCGCCCTCTGCGCTGGCGCCGCTGGCTTCGGCGACCCGGCCCCATAGCCGTCTGGCAGCGCGCAATTTAGCGATCGCCTGAAACACATCGGTCCCGATGGACAAGGTAAAGCCTATCTGCCGGCACGCCGCGTCGACACTCATCCCCGCCGCCGTCATCGCCCGTAGATACGCAACCGCCGTGGCAATGGCAAAAGCGAGGTCCTGGGTCTCGGTGGCGCCGGCGGCATGATAGGCGCCGGTATCGATCCAGACCGCGCGCATGCCCGGTGTCTGCGCGGCGCTCCAAGAAGCAAGCGCCCCAAGCGCGGCCATTTGCCGATCCACCGGTCCGGCAAGCCCCCCGGTCTCGGCCAGGGCGCCAAGCGGGTCGGCGCCAAACGTACCCTTGATTTTCGCTGGATCGACGTCCCGGCGCCGGGCCAACGCAATAAACGCCGCCGCCGCTGCAACCGACGCCTCGCCGGGCTGCAAGGCGATCGCGGTGCGGCCAAGATCCACCCCCGCCAAGGCCGTGTCGAGATCATCAACCCGCCGCGCGACCAGACCATCGGTCCCGATCACCCCGCCACCCCGTCCCGCGCCACCCTCCAGCTTCAACGCCACCGAGATCGCGCCGCCGGCCAGATCGGCCTTGATATCGCGGTTCAGCGTCTCTGGGTCCGGATGCACATACAACTGCCGGATATCCCATCCATCGCTATTGCGCTTCAGCGATGCCGGGCCACGGGTAAAAGCCATGGTTTCGGGGGAATTGGCCGGATCGTCGTGGCCGGCGCTTTCATCACCCCGATACAGCGGATTAAGCGTCACCCCCTCATAGGTCGGCGTGTTCAACACCTTGTCGATCGGTCGGCCCTTCAGCGCCGTTTCGACCAGGGCGGTCCAATCCTCGCGGCCGGCTTCATCGAAACCTTCGGCGAGCGGGATGATCTTTGGTTCTGTTGCCTCTTCCATGGCGGGAATTCCTACTGGCGCGGCCCCCGAAAGGCAACCGGGTGTCGGCAATATCGTGCTCGTCCGATGACTCACGGGTTACCTGGATTGCTATTCCGCCGGCGCTGGCGCGGTCGGGCGATGACCGGGCAGCAAACTCACCCCGCCCAATACGATCACCCCCATCCCGGCGAGAATCGCGAACAACACCGCAAAACCACCATTGCCATGCAGATAGGCGATCGCCGGGATCGCGGCGGTCGAGGCGCCGAAGGAAATCAGATAGGTGAAGGCGTATATTCTGGAGCGAAGATGCGCCGGAGCGTTCCGCCCGATCAAGGTATCGGCGATCGGCAATCCGGCATAGACCAGCGCCATCATCGCGGCGGCGGCGATCATCAAGGCCATGCCCTCAGCATTAATCACCAAGAACATCGCGACCGCCTCGGCAGCGGCAATCGTCAGGAAAATCGGTTTGATCGGGAACCGGTCGATCAACCCGCCGACGAAAAGTTGGGCGAAACCGGCGACGATATAGACCCCAAAAGCGAGAAATCCGACCGCCGTCGCGCTGCCGGCGAATTCCCCCAACCGCTCGTCGAGCAGTTTTGGCACCGACACGATCGCGGCGTTGAAGGCAAAGCCGGTGAGCACCGTGAGACAGGCGATAATGGTGATCACCCGCTTCCAATCCACCGGCGGCGGCGCACCCGATTTGGCCGACCCGCCTCTGCCGTCCTCAACCGCGCCGGCTGGCACCAGGATCAGCCACAGCACGCCGAGACCAATCGACGCCACGCCCGGCACGATGAACGCCGCTTGCCAACCGAACCGGTCCGCCAAAGCGCCGGCGACGACGGCGGAGAACGCCACCCCGACATTGCCCCAGACCCCGTTGATCGCCAATCGCTTACCCAAGGTCTCGGCGGCCCCGCCGGCAAGGATCGCCACCCCGACGGGATGATAGATCGAGGCGAAGAGCCCAAGCAACGCCAAGGCGCCGGCGATTTGCCAATAGTTCTGCGCCGCCGCCGTCAACAAACAAGCAGCGCCGGAGCCAATGAAAAACACCGCCAACATACCGCGCCGGCTCCACCGGTCGGCCAGCCAGCCAGCCGGCATCGACCCCAGTCCAAAGGCCAGCCAGCTCCCCGTCGACAGCGCCAGCAACGGGCCATAATCCTCGTCGAAAGCGCTTGCCGCCAAGGCGGCAACCACCGGAAACAACAACATCAACAGATGGTCGAGGCCGTGGCCGACATTGATCATCAGCATTCGTGTGATCGGCATTGCGGTTCCTCTCGCCCGGGCGTCAGTCGTCACCGGCGGCCGCCGGCTCCGGGGCCGGGTCGCGCCGCCCCGGCAGCATCGCCACTGACAGGGTAATCACCACCGCCGCGCAGGCCGCCACCAGAAACATGGTCTGAAATCCGCCCTCATTCGCATAGAGCCAGGAAATTGACGGCACCGCCGCCGCCGAGACGGTGAAGGACAAGACATATTTCACCGAATAGACCCGGCCGCGCCAGACATCCGGTGTGTGCCGCGCAATCAAGGTGTCATTGATCGGGATTTGCCCGAAAACCAGCACCATGACGAAGACCGAGATCACCACCATGGTCCAGCCGCTTGCCGACATCGCCAGATAAAGCGCCACGGCTTGGCCGGCGACCAGACCGAGGAAGATCGGTTTGATGGTATATTTGTCGATCGCCCGGCCGACCACGACCTGGGTAAACGCCGCCGCCGCATAAACCGCCGATGCAATGGCGCCGACCTCGGTCGCGCTCAACGAGAAATCAACCAACCGGTCGTCTAGTACCTTGGGCAGTGAGACTGTCATCGAGTTGAAAATAAAGCCGCCAACGGTCGTGGTCACCAACACCACGGCGAGCACCCGCTTCCAATCCACCGAGGCGCTGCCGCCCCTCTTCTTCGCCGCGCCGCCTCCCAAGGCCGTTGCACGGGTCACCTTGACCCAGCCAAAACCGACCAGGATAGACAATCCTCCCGCCAGCATGAAGGCCTCGCGCCAACCGGCGAAATCGGCGAAGGCGCCGATCGACAGCGCCGAGGCCGCCACCCCCATATTGCCCCAGACGCCGTTTACCCCAAGCCGGCGACCGACATCGCCGCCACCCTGGGACACCATCGCCAATCCCACGGGGTGATAAATCGCAGCGAACATTCCAACCAGGGTCAAGGCCGCGGCAATCTGCCATGTCTCTTGGGCAAACCCGGTCAGGATCATCGCGCAACCAATCCCGAAGAAGAAAATCGAGAGCATCAGCTCGCGGCTGAACCGATCGGCCAACCAACCAGCCGGCAAGGAGAACACCCCAAAGGCAATGAAACTTCCGGTCGCAAGCGGCAATAGCTCGCCGTAACTGGCCCCAAGATCCGCCGCCGCCAGCGCCGCCACCGCCGGAAACATCAACATGAACAGATGATCAACGGTGTGGCCGAGATTGAGAAACAGGAATCGCGAGTAAGGCATGGCAATCTCACCCCGAAAATTGAGACCTCTTAATCGCCACTGTTACACGCCGGAACGATTCTGTCTCACCATAGATGGCTCGTTCGGCAGACCTTTGCACGGATCGCCGAGACGTTCACCCGCGCAAAAGTCACCGTCCAGCGCTTCGTCAGCGCCGGGCGCGCGGGCATAAGTCCCGGCTTTGCTAAACCGCGCGTCAGACCGTTCCCGCCTGCTTCAACGCCAAGATTCCCGCCTCGTCCAGCCCCAGCACTTCGGCCAGCACTTCGTCGGTATGCTCGCCCAATACCGGTGGGGCCTGGCGATATTGCGGCGGTGTCGCCGACATTTTCAGCGGATTGCCGATCAGCGGAACCTTGCCACTGCCGGCCTTGGGATGGTCCATCTCTATTCGCATCTCGCGGGCCTGGACCTGTTCATTTTCGAAGACCTGTTTGATGTTGTTGACCGGGCTGCAAGGCACTTTCGCGCTCGCCAAGACCTCAAGCCATTGCCGGGTGGTCTTGCGCTCCATATAGGCCGGCATCGCCTCGTACAGCGCCTCCCGGTTGCCGATCCGCAAGGGATTGGTGGCGAAACGGGGATCGGCGCCGAGATCCTCGGCCCCGGCGCAGCGACACCAATCCTGGAATTGCCGGTCATTGCCGACCGCCAGGATGACGTAGCCATCGGCGGTGCCAAAGACCTTGTAGGGCACGATGTTCGGATGCTCATTACCCAGCTTCACCGGGATTTTGCCGGACACCAGATAATTGGTGCCCTCGTTGATCAGCCAGGAGACTTGCGTGTCGAGCAGGCAGGTGTCGATGTGCTGGCCCTGCCCGGTCGCATCGCGATGGCGCAGAGCCGCCAGGATCGCGGTCGAGGCATACATGCCGGTCATCACGTCGGCGATGCCGACCCCGACCTTCATCGGCTGGCCTTCCGGATCGCCGGTGATGCTCATGATCCCGCCCAATCCCTGGGCGAGAAAGTCATAACCGGTCCGATCCGCATAGGGCCCGGTCTGACCGAAACCGGTAACCGAGCAATAGACCAGGTTGGGAAACTCCTCTTTCAGGTCATCATACCCGAGCCCGAGTTTGGCCAAGCTGCCAACCTTGAAATTCTCGATTAGCACATCACACTTGGCGATCAACTGCTTGGCCAGCGCGACGCCCTCGGCACGGCGCAGATCGATGGTGATCGAGCGTTTGTTGCGATTGGCCGAGAGATAATACGCGGATTCAGTGGTGTCGTTGCCGTCCGCATCCTTGACGTAGGGCGGACCCCAACTCCGGGTGTCGTCACCGACGCCCGGCCGTTCGATCTTGATGACGTCGGCGCCGAGATCGCCCAGAAGCTGAGTGCAGGTCGGCCCGGCCAGAATGCGCGTGAGGTCGAAAACCCGGATACCGGTAAGCGGTAACGGCGTGGACATAATGGGCCTCCCGTTGAGCGGTCACGGCCCTTAGTACAGTGGCGCCTCGGCACTGGAAAGGTTCCGGTTCTCCGACCTTATGTCGGCAAGCCCGATGCATCGTCCACGATATGAACCATCATGCTTTCCTCCCGGCCTCTGACCCTCACCTCCTCTACCTTAAAAGCCGACAAATCCGCGCCCGCCGCATCGACCACCTCGCCGGAAACCACCAATTGCGCCGTGTACTCCTTGGTCAAGGTCTCCAGACGGCTCGCGGTATTGACGATGTCGCCCACGGCAGTCAGGCCTCGGGTCTGGCGATAACCAAGCTCACCAACGATCGCCGCGCCCCCATGAATGCCGATACCGATCCTCAGCGGCGCGTCGAGATCATTGCTCAGACTGTCATTCAGCGATTTGAGATTCTCCGCCATGGCCTTGGCGGCGCGCAGGGCGTCCCGGCATCCCTCGGGATAGCTGTTGTCGACGGCGAAAAGCGCCATCACGCCATCACCGATGAACTTGTCGATCCGCCCGCCGGCGCCCTCAATAGCCGCCCCCATCTCGGCGAAATAGCGATTGAGGATGAACACCACGTCATAGGGGAGGCGTTGCTCCGAGATCTGCGTGAAGCCTCGGATGTCGGCGAACATCACCACGATGTCGCGCTCCTGGCCCTGGCTATAGGCGGCCCGCGCACCAGCGTCCTGAACCGAGACCTGATGCGGCGGCAGCAACGGCGTCACCTCAACCCGTGCCGTTGGTCTTGTCTGACAGGCCAGCCGCACGTTCGGCGCCGCGCCAATGCGTTCCAGCACCTTAAGCTCGGCATCGCTTGGCGCCGGCAAGTCCTCAAACCCGACGCCAATACGAACCCGGCAGGTTGAACACCGGCCACGCCCGCCGCAGACACTGGCGTGCGGGATGCCGGATTGCCGGCTGGCATCGAGAATCGAGGCTCCGGGAGCCACCATCACTTCCTGACCATCGCCATATTGAATCGTCAAACCCCGTCGGGCGTTGCGCAGGGTCAGACGCACCTGCCGCGCCGCGAACAGGAAC
This sequence comes from Pseudomonadota bacterium, assembly GCA_027623845.1. Taxonomy (GTDB): domain Bacteria; phylum Pseudomonadota; class Alphaproteobacteria; order Thalassobaculales; family Thalassobaculaceae; genus JADHLJ01. Next base: position 445 of record JAQBUJ010000143.1, on the reverse strand, counting down.
ACGACCGCAGCGATATAGCCGTAGCCGACCTTATCCATGGTCGCCAGGACCCAGTCGATATCCGCCTGGCTTGGATAGTGAATGCCGGCGATGGTTTTCTGCATCCAGCGTGGATTGCCGGCCAATCTGACAACATCAAGGCCGGCGACCACAAAGCCCGAGAGCCCCAGGACCGGCACCAGGAGCGCCCCCCCGTACCAATAGGCGATGTGCCCGCGATAACTATCCTTGAACCGAAGCCAGAGGTGCAGGCCGATACAGCCGTGCCCCCAGGTAACCAACAGCGCCGACACCTGGGTTATCGCCGCCGAGGGTTTGAACACCCAAAGGGTCAAAAGCACCGAATAATAGTTGTCGTTGACGCCAAAAACCTCGTGCACCATACGGGTGCCGAGGATGTGGTTCATAAGAAGGTAGGGCGTTAAAAGTCCAAGGCCGAGTTGCA
>JAQBUJ010000142.1 GCA_027623845.1 Pseudomonadota bacterium | reverse complement strand
GGCGGATGGTGACGTGAATAGGCGGCGGCCGGCCGCCATAGGGCACCGGCATCAGGGTTAAAAACCGATACTGCCCGTCGGCGTCGGTATCGAGGGCGCCATAGCCCTGAAACCGATGATCGAACCGCTCCCGGTCGGGGTCGCGGGGGTGATCGTAGACGCCCTGATTATCGGCTTGCCAAATTTCGACGCGGGCCCCGGCGATGGGCCGTCCACTGCGGTTGGTCACCGTTCCGCGCAACTCCAGCGGTTCACCCGCCGGCGCCGCCCCACCGCCGACGCTCAACAGGTTCCAGTCGACCTCGCCGGGCTTCTCCTTGGGATAATACGGCCCTGCAACTTGACTGGGTGTTGGCCTGACCTGCTCGGCTCTGGCGGAGCCCGCCGACAGGGCGAGCGCCGAGACGCCGCCGACTATCTGGGCGACATGCCGCAAAATGCCTCGGCGCGATGGCCTTGCCCCGAGTAATTCAAGGCGCAAACGCTGTTTCATGGCGCTATCCGGGGGTTGGTCCGCTCCATCCCCTCGAAGGGCATGACGAAATGTCCATCGGCGACCTCGATCAAGGGGCGCACCGCAGGCTCGTAGCCCAAAGGTCTGAGCGGGCTTGGAATTTCATCAGTCATCAAATTGAGTTCCGTCTTCCTGTGCGCCGGATCAGCCACTGGGACCGCCGCCATAAGTTTCTTGGTATACGGGTGCCGCGGCGTCTCGAAGACCTGACCGCGCCGACCCAATTCGACGATTTCGCCAAGATACATCACCGCCACCCGATGGCTTACCCGCTCAACCACCGCCATGTCATGGCTGATGAACAGGTAGGATAGGCCAAACTCCTCCTGCAGATCCATCATCAGATCGATCACCTGGGCCTGGATCGACACATCCAGCGCCGAGACCACCTCATCGGCGATGATTAGCTTCGGTTCCAGCCCCAGGGCCCGGGCGATACACAACCGTTGCCGCTGACCGCCAGAGAACTCATGCGGATAGCGCGCCGCATGTCGTGGCTCCAAACCGACCCGTTCGAGCAGCGCCGCAACCCGGTCCCGCGCCTCCGTCCGGCCGGCGATACCGTGCACCATCATCGGCTCGGCGATCGCGTCGCCCACGGTCATGCGCGGGGTCAGCGAGGCCAGCGGGTCCTGGAAAATCATCTGTATCTGGCGGCGAAAAGGCCGCAACGCCGCAGCGCTGAGCCCGGTCAGTTCACGACCTTCGAAAACCACACTGCCGCAGGTCGGCTTGACCAGCCGGATAATGCTGCGCCCGGTGGTCGACTTACCGCAACCGGACTCGCCCACCAGAGCCAATGTCTCGCCCGGCTGCATGGCGAAGCCGATATTCTCCACCGCGTGGACCCGCCCAACCGGCTTGCCGAACGCGCCGCTGCGGATGTCGAACCGCGTTGTCAGGTTCCGCACGCTGAGCAACGGCGGCGCATCGCGGCGAAGGATGTCTTTGGCTTCGATCAAGCGGCGTCCGGCGCCGGCGTCACCGCCCTCGCCCACCTCGAAATGCCGGGCGTTGATATCGACGAACCTAGCCGGCAAGGCTCGCCCGCGCATCGCGCCAAGCCTTGGCACCGCCGCCAACAACGCTTTGGTATAGGGGTGCCGCGGTTGGTGAAAAATCTCTAGCACCGGACCCTCCTCAACTTTCTTGCCGCGCTGCATGACCACCACCCGGTCGGCGACCTCCGCCACCACGCCCATGTCATGAGTGATGAACAGAACCGACATGCCGATCTCACGCTGCAACAGTTTGATCAGGTCGAGAATTTGCGCCTGTATGGTCACATCGAGCGCCGTGGTCGGCTCGTCCGCGATCAACAGCGATGGCCGGCAGCTGAGCGCCATGGCGATCATCACCCGTTGCCGCATGCCGCCGGAGAGTTGATGCGGGTATTGGCCAAGCTGTCTTTCCGGCTCTGGCAGGCGCACCAGTTTGAGCATCGCCAAGGCCATCTCCAAGGCCTCTGCTTCGGTCTTGCTCTGATGCAGCACGATCGCCTCGGCGATCTGCATGCCGACGGTGAAAACCGGATTCAACGAGGTCATGGGTTCTTGGAAAATCATCGAGATGTCATTGCCGCGGATATCCCGCATGACATCCTCGGATTGCTAGGCGATATCGACCACAACGCCATCCTTGCGCCGCAAATTCACCCTGCCGGATACGATCTTGCCCCCGTCATGGTCGGTCAACCGCAATAACGACAATGCAGTCACCGATTTGCCGGACCCGGACTCGCCGACAACGGCCACCGTCTCCCCTCGGTTGATATGCCAGGAGACCCCGTCGACAGCCTTCACCGTCTCGTCCTCCATGGTGAAATGGACCCGGAGATCGTCGACTTCGATCAGCCGATGGTCATCCCATCCGGACATGTCCTGCCAAACCTTTCGCGGGCCGCATTCAGGCGCTTTGCGGTGGAGGCCTTGTGTGCCAGAAAACCCACCGAAGGCCAAGCAAGGCGGCTGTGACGCTTCCCGCGACCTAGTGTATCCTGGTGATCTGACAAACGTCCCCACGAGGCCCTATCACCATGGTCGACATGCCTGAAATCGGCGATCCGCTGCCTTGGATCATGGTGCCCACCACACGCGAGCCGCTGCTGCCGTTGAATGGCCTTGCCGGCCATCGGGTTATCATTGGAGTCGCCGGCCCGGAAATCGATTCCGCCTCGATCGTCACGGCGCTGGAGAACGCCGCCACGATGCTCGGCGATCTTGACGCGTATTGGCTGGTGGTCACCGGGGCGCTCCCGGACAACCCGGCATTGCCATCGATCCGGAACCCGCGCGGCAGACTGCTGCCCGATCCAGACGGAACAACCCGGCGGGCTCTGGGTGTTTCGGAGGTTTTCGACGGCATGGTTAGCCTGCGCGCAAATCCAGGATTAAGGGTTACCGAATGCGCCCATCACCAGGGACCGAAGGCGCTTCAACAGGCCGAACATTGGCTGGCGCAGGCGCTGACATCGCCCGAGCAGCGCCATGCCGGGCCAGAGGTCGACGCGCCAGTGCTGATGATACCGGATGTCATCGAAGCGGCGCTACGCGACCGGCTGATCGCGGCCTGGAGCGAGGATGGTCATGAGGAAACCGGCTATCTGCGCCAGGACGGCGACGGCAGCGTTATCCATGTCGTGAACCCGGCCCGCAAGCGCCGCAGCGATCATTTTCTCGACGAGGCCGACGCGCTGACCGCTTTGGTTCATGCGCGGATACGCCATCGGGTCGCGCCCTGGGTCGAGCGGGCAACCCATTTTCGCATCGGTTTCGCCGAACGTTATCGCGTCGCCTGCTACGAGGCGGAGACATCCGGGTTCTTCGCGCCGCATCGCGATTTCTCCGACACCAGCCCGCACCGCCATTTCGCCATGACCATCGCCCTGAACGATGGTTTCGCCGGCGGCGGCCTCAGGTTTCCGGAATTCGGTTCTCGGGAATATGTGCTGAAGCCGGGCCAGGCGATCATCTATGCAGGCACTTTATTACACGAGGTAACGCCGGTGACCGCCGGACGCCGGTTCGCCCTGGTCAACTTTCTGACCAACCGCGAAGGCGCCAGGAGCGTCGCCGACTATCAGCGCGACCATGGCGCGACACCGGAGCATAAGACGGTGGGGTAGGGTATTTCCTGTCAAGCGATGACGAAATAACGGGGCGGCGCGAATGGCCGACTATGGCGACTGTTGCCTATTCCTCGCCCACCCGCCACGGTGACCATGCTCAGGCTTCGGCCCTAAGGCCTGCCCTCACGGAAGTGGAGGGCGCCAGGGCGACGGGTGAAATTTCTCCAGACACCGGTGGCCGGGATAATGGCGGACAGGAGACGCGGTTAACCGGGTAGAAGTTCCCCGCGTCACGCATTCCCGGTCAAATAGTCCATCGCCGCCCGCGCGCCGCCCTTGGCGTGGGGGACGCCGGCCACCGCGAGGCCCATCTCGACACCCGACAGCGTGCCCATCAGCAATAGATCGTTAAAGTCACCGAGATGGCCGATACGGAACATCCGGCCCTTGACCTTGCCGAGACCAGCCCCCAGCGACATGTCGTAATGCTCCAGGATCGCCGCCCGCAGAGCGTCGGCGTCATGGCCCTGCGGCATCACCACGCCGGTCAGTACCGGGCTATGCTCGCTCGGCTCCTGGCACTGGGTCTCCAGCCCCCAGGCCCGAACCGCCCGGCGGGTCGCTTCTGCATGGCGTTCGTGGCGGGCAAAGACGTTGTCGAGACCTTCATCGATCAACATATCGCAAGCCTCAACCAAGCCGTAGAGCAGGTTGGTGGCCGGCGTATAGGGGAAATTGCCGGTCGGGTTATTCGCCAACTGACCGCTCCAATCCCAGTAGGAGCGCACCGATTTCGAGGTTTTCGAGGCCTCGACCGCCTTTTTGCTGACCGCATTGAAACTGATCCCCGGCGGTAGCATCAGCCCCTTTTGCGACCCGGAAATGGTTACGTCGACCCCCCATTCGTCATGCCGGTAATCGACTGACCCAAGCCCCGAGATCGTGTCGACCAACAACAGCGCTGGGTGTTTGGCGCTGTCGATCGCCTCGCGCACCGCGCGCACGTTCGAGACCGCACCGGTCGAGGTCTCGTTGTGCACGACGCAAACCGCCTTGATCTCGTGCCCGGTGTCTTGGCTCAGCCGTTCCTCGATCACCTCGGCGCGGGCGCCGCCCCGCCAGTCACCGGCGATCACCTCCGGCGCCAGGCCGATGCGGCGGGCCAGCTCGTCCCAAAGCGTCGAAAACTGGCCGGTCTCGTACATCAGCACCTTGTCGCCGGGCGAGAGCGTGTTGACCAAGGCCGCTTCCCAGGCGCCGGTTCCGGACGACGGAAAGATGATTACCGGCTCGGTGGTCTTGAAGATCGGGCGGATTTTGACCAACACCTCTTTGGCTAAGGCCTGAAAGGTTGGCCCCCGGTGATCGATGGTCGGCCGCTCAATGGCGCGCAGGATGCGGCCCGGCACGTTGCTGGGGCCCGGAATCTGCAGAAAGTGAGGGCCGGCTCGGTGGCTCATGATAGGGCTCCTGTTGGAAGGTTTGTTCCGCTTCTCAGCGGATATGCCAGTCCTCAGTTAAAGGTCTGGCGCCATTTAGCTCGCCATAGCCGGCGCCGGTGGTGCCGCCGGGGTTGGGTCCAAAATAGCGCGGGTCCTTAGGTTCCGAGGCCGGCTGATAGCGAATGTCAGTGGTCAGCCGGACCCGGTTATCGCTGGCATGATGCTCAAGTGCGCCGTGTACCGTGTACATGCCGAAGACCAGGACATCGCCCGGGCGAAAATGGGCGGTCAGGAGGCGGGTCCCCCGACTGCGGGCGAAATCGGCGGGATGATCATCGATCGAGGCCTTGCGGTCACTATTTCGCACCACATCGAAATCACCGAATTTTTCCCGGATGTCTTGGAAGGTATGAGAGTTCTCGACCACGAACAGAGGCCCCCGGTCCAGATCAATATCGGTATAGGCGATCCAACAGGTCAGCACCCGTTCGGTGGCGCGGGCGAAGAACCCGGCGTCACAATGCATATGGGTGAACCGGCCGCCCGGCACCGGCCGCACGAATAGATAGTCAAAGCCTACCGCCGGCGCGCCGAAGGCGGTGGTCATGGCGTTGGCAAGCGCCGCGCCATGGGTGACCTGACGCAGCGCCGACCCCTCGCTCACGGACTGCCAGAAAACCCCGCGATCCTCATACAGCGCGTCACGATTGGACTGCCCGGAGAACACGCCCGCGACGGTTGGTTGGCTGATCTCGCCAACCTCCCCCAGTCTTGCGAACACCTCCTCGCGCGCCGCCTTAATCTCCGCTGGGTCAATAAGGTCGCGCAGCAGCAAATAGCCGTCGCGCGCCAATCCGGCGCGCAAGGTCTCGCCATCGGGCAAGGGCGACGGTGTCTCGATCAGCGGGCCGAGCAGTTCCGGCGGTATCACTCTGCCATCCAGCAGCGCTGGGATCGATGCCGGATTACTTGACAAGGGCCATCTCCAATACCCGCGCGACATGCACTGCCACGCGCCCGGCGCCGTCATGGATCTGGTGCCGGCAGCTGGTCCCATCGGCCACCAGGATCGTGTCCGGGTCCGCCGCCCGTATCGCCGGCAGCAGATCCAGCTCGGCCATCGCCATCGATGTCTGGTAATGCCCGGCCTCGTAACCAAAAGCGCCAGCCATACCGCAACAGCTTGAGTTGATCACCGAGACTTGCAGACCCGGCACCAGAGCCAGGGCCTTTTCCACCGCCCCCATCACGGCGAAGGCTTTCTGATGGCAATGCCCGTGCACCAGGGCCGTCTCGCCGATCGCTTTGAGATTTAGGTCCAAACGTCCGGCCTCATGCTCGCGAACCAGGAACTCCTCGAACATCAGCGCGTTCTCGGCCAATCTGTCGGTCTGCGGTCCGGGCCGCATCGCGGTAAACTCGTCGCGTAAGGTCAACAGACAGGACGGCTCCAGCCCGACCACGGCCATCCCGGCCTCGAGATAGGGCGCATAGGCGGCGAGCATCCGGTCCGCCTCGGCCTTGGCCTGGTCAACCAGCCCCGCCGCCAGCATCGTTCTGCCACAGCAAAGCCGCCGTCCCTGACCATCCCGCGACGGATCGACCACATGCACCCGATAGCCGCCGGCTTCCAGCACCCGGAGCGCCGCCCGCAAATTCTCCGGCTCAAAATAGCTATTGAAGGTATCGGCCAACAGCACCACCTCCATCGCCCGCTCCTGCTCCGAGGCCTCGGACGCCTGGAACGGCGCGCCATGCCAGACCGGTAGCGAGCGCTTGGCGCTCAAACCCAGTAGTTTTTCGCTGAGCCACGGCGCGCCGGGAAGAACGTCCCTGAGGTTGGTCAGAAAATGAAAGCGCGAGGCCGCCTCGGCATAGCGCGGCAAATAGCCGATCAATCGATCGCGCAGGGACAGACCATGGCGTTTGGCGTGAGCGTGCTTCACTTCGATCTTCATCCGCGCCATGTCGACGCCGGTTGGACATTCCCGCCGGCAGCCCTTGCAGCCGACGCAAAGATCCATCGTGTCGGCCATCGCCTCGCCGGTAAGAGCGTCCGCTCCAAGCTGTCCGGAAAGCGCCAGACGCAAGGCATTGGCCCGGCCCCGGGTTACGTGCCGTTCCTCGCCGGTAACTCGGTAACTCGGGCACATCACCCCGCCCGCCATCTTGCGGCAGGCGCCGTTGTTGTTGCACATCTCCACGGCGCCCAAGAACCCGCGCCAGTCCGACCAATCCAGCGCCGTCTCAATCGGCTCGGGCCGATAATCCGGCTTGTAGCGGAACAGCGATCGGTCATCCATTTTCGGCGGATCAACGATGCGTCCGGGATTCATCAATCCCTGGGGGTCGAAGGCGCGCTTGACCTCGCCAAAGGCATCGACCAGCCGCTTGCCGAACATCGACTCATGAAACTCCGAGCGCACGATGC
>JAQBUJ010000141.1 GCA_027623845.1 Pseudomonadota bacterium | reverse complement strand
TCGAGGGGTTTATAGTTGGTGGTTCATCCGTCTGCGGCGTGATGATCGGCGCATTGTAGCACGTCGGGACAAGAACGTGTCGGCTCAGCGTCCATAGGAGCGAATGCGCCGCCCCCGCGTCTGCCGCACCGGGGCGTCTCATCCCACCGTATTGCGAGAACAGCATTCGCCGATGCCAAACGCCGGAGCGGGCCATAGGTCAACGGGACCGATCCGTGACCATCGCCACCAAATCAAGAAAACGGACCACGACAAGCGGGTTGCTTGGTTGCGGGCTCGCCTACTCGGCGGCTTTCATCGAGGCTGCGTCCTTCCAGGTCTTCAACACCGGCAGCACTTCCTTGGCGAACAGCTTGATCGATTGTTCGGCCAGTTCAGGCGGGATACCGCCGAACCGGAACGAGGTCGCCAGCTCAAACTCGCCGATCACCTCACGGCGTTTCTCGAACTCGCGCAGGATCCGGTCGGGCGTGCCCCAGACGGCGGCCTGCATGAAGCCGTCGACCATGCCTTCGATCCCGACTTCCTTGGCCACCTCGACCTTCGCCGCATAGCTGTCATAGCCCTTGATCTGGGAAAAATGCTCCCCCAGCAGCTCGTAATGGTCATAGTTGGAATAGACGAACGTGCCCATGTACTGCCGGCTCTGTTCCTCGGCGCCGTCCATAGTGGGGGTGCAAACACAGAAATCCGCCGTCAACGGCGGCGGACCGGGCCGACCGTGCAGTTCCTCGAACAACTGGGCGTGCTGCTTGATCTGCGGCAACCGCTTTTCCCAAGGACGGTCGGCGAACATCACCATCCGGCCGCCGATCTTGGCGGCGGAAACCACCGAGTCCTCGCTTGAGGCGACAGCGTAGATCCGCTCATCGATCGGAAACCGTGGCCGAGGGCGAAGCTCGACCCGGGGTTGCTTGTAATGCTTGCCATCCCCCTCCATCCAACCGGTGCGCAGGGCGTCGACGATCAACGCGGCAGCCTCGTCGAAGCGCTCTCGGGATTCGGTCATCGTCGTGCGAAAGCCTTCGAACTCGCGCCGCGCCAAGCCGCGCCCCATGCCGAGCCGCATCCGGCCGCCGGAGAGATGATCCAGCACCGCCGCCTTCTCCGCCACCCTCAGCGGGTCCTGCCAAGGCAGGATGATAGCGGCCGTACCAACGTCGATATTCGGGTATTTGCCCGTCAGATACGACATGAGCTGCAGATTGTCGGGGCAAAATGAATAATCGCGAAAATGATGCTCCACCGCCCACAGACAGTCGAAACCGCTATCGACCGCGATCTCGGCGATACGCAGTTCCTCATCCCAGACCTGTTGGTCGCTGACGCTTTCGTCGCAACCGTATTTGGTGAAAACCATCTGCAGACCGATATCCATCACACTCTCCACGGGTCATGTGTTTGGTGAATTGTTCCACGAACCAGCGACGGTCGAAAGACAGATGGGGCGGCAGGAGTGTCGATATCGCAAGGGGGGTCGCGGCGGCGAGACGCTATTTCGCCGGCCGGAACATATACCCAGCTATTTCCGGCGGCGGCGTGTCGCTGAACAACAGGCTGGTCTCATAAACCCCGACAACTTCGCCAGCATCGATGAAGGCGGTGCGTTCAGCGATCTGCGCGGCATCGTCCGGTAGGTGGCTGACCATGATGATCGTCAGCCCCCGGTCGCGGCGAATATCGTTGACCAGATCCAGCATCGAGCGACGCAGGGGCGGGTCCAGCGCGCTGAACGGTTCATCAAGCAGCAAGACCGGTTTCCGCCTCGCCAAGGTCCGGGCCAAAGCCACGCGCTGGCGCTGGCCGCCTGACAACGCGGCCGGGAACCGTCGGTTCAACCCAGCCAGATCAACGCGCTCCAAGGCCTCGTCGATTTCCCGCCGATGGGCGCTGGTGAGTTTGAGGCCGGGATGCAAAGCTAGGCCGATATTCTGCTCGACGCTGAGGTGACTAAACAGATTGTGCTCCTGAAACAGCGTCGTCATCGGTCGCTGATCCGGGCGCATGGCCCCGACATCGACGCCGTCGACGCTCACCCGACCGTCGAGTGGTGTCTCGAAGCCGGCAATCAGACTAAGCAGGGTGGATTTACCGGCCCCGCTCGGCCCGATCAGCGCCAGGCACTCTTTCGGTCGCACACACAGCGAAAACCGCATCCTCATAGCGCCATAGGCAAAGCTTAAGTCGTCGATCTCGATCATCGCCCTCGCCCTCGCCCTCGGACTGCGGTCTCCAGCGCCCAAAACAGCCCGAGACAAAGCACCGCCAGCATCGTCGCGGTCACTGCGGCGGCGTCCATCTGATAGGCCCCATGCGCCGATACAAAAGCAGCGGCAAGGTCTCGGTATCCTGGCTTCCAAACAGCGCGATAACCCCCATGTCACCAGCCGCCAAAGTGGCGGCGATCGCCAGGGCCAAGCCGGCGGCGCCTCTGATCAACGGCCAATCCACCAGACGGAACCGGTTCCAGCCGCGAATGCCAAGATCCAGGCAAAGCCGGCTGGTTTCTTCATCGGCCCGGCGCATCGCCGGCGCGACGATGCGCAAGACGAACGGTAACCCCATGAGGGCGTTCACCGCGATGGTCAAATAGAGCCCGACCGCCAATACGTCGGCATAGGGTCGCAGCAATAGAAACAAACCAGCCGCCAGCATCAGTGGCGGGGTTATAAGGGGGAGCAGACCGACCAACTCCATCGCCCCGGCGAGACCGACCCGGCCATGCTCGGCGCGCACCATCCGGGCGCCATGCAACAGCCCCAGTCCCAGCGCCAGAGATAGCGCCCCGGCCAATAGCGCGACGCTAAGGCTTCGCCCCGCCGCACGCCACAGCACCTGATCCTGAAGCACCGCGACGGACGCGCCGTTAACCCCGGCGATCAACACCGCCGCCAGCGGCGCGACAACGACCCCCAAGGCCAGCAGCAAGGCCGCCGCATCGACCGACCGGGTCATTGGATGATCGGTATCGGGCCGGGCGAACGCCCGGCGTTCAGTGGCGAGAATTCCCCCGCCGCCGCGCGCCAGGCACAAGAACACCGCGCTCAGCAACACGCAGGCGGTCAGTTGCACACCGGCCAGGGTCACCGCGCGGGCGATATCGAACTCCAACCGCAAGGCCTGGTAGATGGCGACCTCGATGGTGGTCGCCCAAGGCCCGCCGCCAAGCGTCAGGACCACGGCGAAACTGGTGAAACACAGCATGAAGATCGCCCCGGCGACGCCCGGTAGAACCCGGCGTATGGCCGGCCAATCAATCAGTTGGAAAATTGCCCACGGTCCCATGCCCAACTGGCTGGCCAGACGCCAGTTCTCCGGCGGCACGCTTTCGATCGCCTGCAAGAATACCCGGGTCGCCAAGGGCATGTTGAAGAACACATGGGCCAGCAGGATCCCCGGCAAACCGTATAGATAATGGCTGCCCTCGACCCCTGCCACGCCAAGCAACTGGTTCACCCAACCGCTGTGGCCATGGATCGCGGCGATACCGAGAATGGCGATCATCGCCGGCGCGACCAAGGCCAGGTTGAACAGTCGCAGCAGCATTGCCACGCCGACAAGCCGGCGCCGGCGCGCCAAGGCGGCGGCGACCGGCACTGCCAGGGCCAGGCTAAGCGCCATCGACAGCGCCGCCTGCCAGAGACTGAACCAGGCGACATGGCGCACATAGGGATCGCCCAGCGTCTCGACGATCCGCCCGGTCGGCGCCGCCGCCGCCAGGGTCAGGATCGGCAACCCGATTAACCCGATTACCCAGGCGACCGCCGCCGCGCCGGGAAGCAGCCCGGCAACGGAAACCGGGCGAGCGGCGCGCTGGGTCATTTGCTCAAGGCGTCACGCCATTCGCTCGTCCAAGCCTTGCGGTTTTCAGCGATCTCGGACGGGCTGTGCCGCAGCGGTTTGGCGACCTTGATCAGCTTGCCGAACGCCTCCGGCAGCGCCGCGCCAATGTCGGTTACCGGATACATCCAATTTCCGGTTGGAATGATGCTCTGAAACGCATCAGAGATCATGAACCGCAAAAACTGATCGGCGAGTTCCGGTTCGCTGGCGGATTTCAACTTGGCCGCCGTCTCGACTTGCATGTATTGCCCATCGGTCATCGCCGCCGCCCGGTAGTTGTTTTTGTTCTCGGCGATCATGTGGTAGGCCGGCGAGGTGGTGTAGCTCAACACCATGTCCGACTCGCCTTTCAGGAACAGGCCATAAGCCTCGCTCCACCCCTTGGTGACGGTGACGATGCGCGGCGCCAGTTTGGCCCAGGCGGCGCCCGCCTCGGCGCCGTAGACCTTCTTCATCCACAGCATCAGGCCAAGCCCCGGCGAGCTTGTCCGAGGGTCCTGGATCAGGAGTTTGGGGCCGTCAGTGGCCTCAACCAGGGCGCGCAAACTGCTGGGCGGCGTCTTCATTTTATCGGAATCATAGATGAAGGCGAAATACCCGTAATCGAAGGGCGCGAAGATAGGGTTCTTCCAGCCGGTCGGAATGGTCAATCCGGACAGATCCAGGCCGTGCGGCATGAACAGACCGGTCGCGGCGGCCTCGTGCAGCATCGAGCTGTCCAAACCGAGCGCGATGTCGGCTTTGGAATGCACGCCTTCCAGGCGCAGCCGGCTGAGGATGCTGACCGCATCGTCCAGTCCAACCAGATTAAGCGTGCAGTCGCATTGCGCTTCGAACGCCGCCTTCACCTTTGGCCCCGGCCCCCATTTGGAAACGAAGGAATCATAGGTATAGACCGTCAGGGTCTTCGCCTCGGCGGCCTGGGAAAGCCCAAGGGCGCCAAGGCTCGCGATGAGCATCAGACACCCGGTGAGAAGAAGTTTTCGCATAACATCGCTCCATTCAAAGATGGGGCGAAGGGCGCTCACAAGCGCTGGAAAGGTTGGTTCGCCAACCCTCTCAATCCCTCCGCCGGCATGATCCGGATCAGGTTCGTCGGGTTGGTCCAGTTTCCCCGGCAGCGTTCGCCGGATGTTCTTGACCTCTCAGTCCCGCGTGCGAGACACCCCGTTGAGATGGCCGAAATTTATCGGTTTTCCAGATAATCACCAACGTTTATTTGTCGGTCCCGGTGGTTTGGCCTGACGCCATCGCAAATTGAACGCCGCCAGTGAAACGCCCCGCCCCACCCACGCGCCCCACCGCGCGCCGCCCTGCTTGGGCCATCACAACCCGAATATCCAACCTCCAGCCTACCGATGACGGGTTCCGCTTCCCCCACACCCCGGCTAGCGTCCAAGGCGACACTAGGATCGGGGGAGCCGGGATGAGTACGGATATCAACTGGAAAACCAGCGAGGAGCCGATCGCCGGCTGCAAAATGCACCTGATGCGGGCTGGAAGCGGCGCGCCGGTGCTGGTCCTGCATCACGACATCGGCACCCTGGATCGCACGCCGTTTTATGACGCGCTGGCGGGGAAATTCGACACGTTGGTGCCGCATCACCCCGGCTATAGCCGTTCCGAGCGGCCGGATTGGATGCGCAGCGTGCGCGATGTCGCGGTGACGCATCGCTGGTTGCTCTCGCAACTGGGGATCGAAAAGATCTCGCTGGTCGGGCTGGGTTTTGGCGGTTGGATCGCAGCGGAAATGGCGACGATGGCGCCAAGCGCGGTCGATAAGCTGGTCCTGGTCGGCGCCATGGGGGTGAAATCGCCGGATGAGTTCATCATGGATCAGGCGCTGTGGAACCACTTGGAATACACCCGGGCCGGCTTCCACGACATGGCCGCCTACGCCAAGGCGTTCGGCGAGGAACCGCCGACCGATCTGGTGGTCGAGTGGGAGATCGCCCGCGAGATGAATTTCCGCATCGCCTGGAAGCCCTACATGTACAGCCAGACCCTGCCGCATCTGCTTGGTGCGGTCCGTGCCCCGGCGCTGGTGGTTTGGGGCGACGACGACAAGATCGTGCCGCGCTCGGCGGGCGATATCTATGTCGACAACCTTCCCAATGCCCGGCTGGAGGTGGTTCCGGCCTGCGGTCACTACGTGGATTTGGAGAAACCCGATGCGTTGGCCCGTCTGGTCATCGATTTCATCGCCGGCTGAGGCCGCGGCCCAGCGTTCCCCTGTTCCCGTGGCCCCCTTGTTCAAGGAGTTCCGACAATGCATTTGATGTATTTCACCGAACAACCGATGTCGACCTACCCGGCCCAGGAAGGCCTGGATTTCGGGGCGACGGCGCTGATGTTCTCAAACAAACACTTCGATCCGGTCTCCGGCAGCCGGCTCTATAACGAGTATATCGAAGAGTACAAGCTGGCCGACAAGGTCGGCATCGACGGCATCATGCTGAACGAGCATCACAACGCCCCGTTCTGCATGCAGGCCAAGGCGAATGTCTTTGCCTCGATCCTGGCGGCGATCACCGAGAACGTGAAGATCGTCATGCTCGGCAATCCGTTGCCCCTGGCTGAGAACCCGGTCCGTCTGGCCGAGGAACTGGCGATGATCGACATGATCTCAAAAGGCCGGCTGGTCTCCGGCTTCGTGCGCGGCGGCGGTCAGGAGCAATTGGCCAACGGCGTCAACCCGGCCTTCAACCGCGAGCGTTTCGAGGAAGCCCATGAGCTGATCACCCAGACCTGGACCCGCCAAGGCCCGTTCCGTTTCGAGGGCACGCATTATCAGCACCGGGTGGTCAACCCCTGGGCCTTGCCGCTGCAGAAGCCCTATCCCCGGGTCTGGGTTCCCGGCGTGATCTCCAAGGAGACGATCATCTGGGCGGCGCAGCAACGCTATCCCTATATCGCCCTCAACACCTCGATCGAGAGCACCCAGAACATCTGGAAGATCTACGACGAGGAGGCGGAAAAATGCGGCTATACCGCCGGGCCGGAGAACCGCGGCTATCTACAGCAGATGCATGTCGCCGAGACCGAGGAAAAGGCGCTGGAGAACGCCCGGCAGTTCCGCTGGATGCAGGGTGAGTTCACCGGTCTGGCGCATCCGAGCTGGGCGGCCCCGGCCGGCTATTCGTCACCAACCAATCGCCGGGCGTTCGTCGAGTTCTCGATCGGCCGGCGCGAGAACCCGCGCGGCCTCACCACCTTTGAGGATCAGGTCGAGCAGGGTCGGATCATCTGCGGCACCCCGAAATCAGTGCTGCCGAAGATCCGCCGGGTGCTGGAGGAAACCCGGCCAAGCATCTACGCGGTTTGGGGCAATGACGGCACCGTCAGCCACGAGGACTCGATGAGCTGCATCCGCCTGCTCGGTGAGGAGGTGTTCCCGGCGGTCCGCGAGATCGGCAAGGAACTTGGCCTCGACAGCCCGTTCGAAGCCAACGCGCCGGTTCATCTGAAATACTCCACCGATCTGAAAAAATCAGCGGCGGAATAAGCCGGGCGGCGCCAGCGTTTCAATAAGTTTCACCCGTCGCCCTGGCGTAAGGCAGGGCCGAAGCCTGAGGCCGTTCGACGGCAAGATGGCGGAAATGGATGGAAAGGGCGGCCTATCGCACCCAACCCT
>JAQBUJ010000140.1 GCA_027623845.1 Pseudomonadota bacterium | reverse complement strand
GTTAGGGCCCGGTTATCGGGGGGCGTTCGATGTCGCCGAATCCGGGATGGAGGTGGCGAGGGTCAGTTCTTCCTCAAGGGCTCCGGCGGCGGTTGCCCGGGGGGCTGAAAAGCGGGCGAGACCGAGATAGGCGACCGGGGTCAGATACAGCGTAAAGACGGCGGCGATGCCGAGGCCGCCGAACACCACCCAGCCGATCGCCGAGCGCGCTTCGGCGCCGGCGCCGCTGCTTAGGATCAGTGGTAACCCGCCGAGGATGGTCGAGATCATCGTCATCGCGATTGGTCGCAGACGCACGGTGGCGGAACGCTCTATCGCCTCGCGCACGGATAAACCCCGGTCGCGCAGTTGATCGGCGAACTCGACGACCAGGATACCGTTCTTGGCCATCAGCCCGATCATCATGACAAGGCCGATCTGCGAATAGATGTTCAAGCTGGTTCCGGTCAGCAGCAACGCATAGATCGCCGCCGCGATCCCGAACGGCACGGTGACGACGATGATCGCGGCGCTGGTCAGGCTTTCGAATTGGGCGGCCAGCACCAAAAACACCACAAGGACGGCGATGCCGTAAGTAATCGCGACGTCCCGCTCTGCCTCTTCCAGCGCCTCGGCCTCGCCCAGCAGGATCATCTCAACGTCCTCCGGCAAGACCTCTCGGGCAAGCGCCTGAACCGCGGTAATCGCTGTTTTCAGGTCGTAGCCGTCGCCGATATCGGCATCAAGCTCGACGGCGCGGCGTTGGACATGCCGGTCAAGCTCCGCCGCGACACCTTCTTCGTGCAGCGAGACCAGACTGGATAACGGCACCAGATCGCCGGCGCGGGTGCGAACATACAGATTAACCAAATCGGTCGGGTCACTGATCGCCCCGGCCTTGGCCTCCAGCATGATCGGTATGGCCTCGTCCTTGATGTTGAGGTCGCCCAGCTCATCGCCGTCGATCATCACCCGCAAGGTCGAGGCCAGATCCGCAAGCGGTATCCCCAGATCCGAGGCGCGGCGGCGGTCGATCTTGACCGAAAGCTGCGGCTGTGTCGGTTGGTAGGAGACCCGGATATCGGAAAGTTTCGGCAATCGATCCTCGATCGCCTCGGCAAGTTTGATCGCCACGTCGTAGAGATGCAGATAGTCGTTGCCGATCAGCGCCACTTCCAGACCGCCCGCCGTGCTGTGCAGCCGCAGACTGTTGCGGCTGAACACGCGGACGCGCATCCCCGGCACTTGGGCCATCTTGCCCCTTAGTTCGCGGATGATCGCCTGCTGGGAACGCTCCCGCTGGTCCCACGGGGCCAGCGTCGTGTAGATGAACACACGGTTCAAATCATAACGACCGACGAAGTTGAACAATGTGGTGATCTCGCCGCTCTCGACATAGGGCTGCAGGATCGCCTCGATCTGGTCCGCCTGGCGGTCGCTATAGGCCAGACCGACACCGTCTGGACCGGTGCCGAAGACGGTGAATTTCCCCCGATCCTCCGACGGCACCAGCTCCTGCTTCAGGGTGCCGAAAATCAGCCAAGCTCCGGCGGCCAGGACAATCGCGCCGGCGCAAATGATCAACGGCGCCGCCAGGGCCCAGCGCAAGGTGACGGCATAAAGCGCGGCAAGCCGGGCGCCGGCCCAAACGATCGCCGCCCGGATGCCAGGGCTGGGGGGCTTCGGTTCGCCCAATCGCGCAGCCAAGGCCGGCACCAGGGTGAGCGCGACGAAGGATGAGATCGCCACCGATACGGCCAATACAAAGCCGAATTCACGGAACAATCGGCCGGCGGTGCTGGGCAGGAACGAGATTGGCACGAAAACCGATATCAAGGTCAAGGTCGTCGCAATCACCGCGAAAAACACTTGCCGGGAGCCGAGAACCGCCGCTGCCTTGGCCCGCAGTCCCTGGGCGCGGCGGCGTTGAATATTCTCCAGCACAACGATGGAATCATCAACGATCATGCCGGTCGCCAAGACAAGCGCCAGCAAGGTTAGAATGTTAATTGAAAACCCCAGCAGCCAGATCGCCGCCACCGATCCAATCAACGCCACGGGGATGGCGACGCAAGGGACCAGGGTGGCGCTGGGCGAGCCGAGGAAAATCCAGAGCGTGGCGATCACGATGGCCACCGCCAAACCGAGGCTGATCAGCACCTCGCGAATAGAGCCTCGAATGAATAAAGCGTCATCGGATATAGTCAGGATCTCGATCCGCTCGAAACGCGCGTTCAGGCGTTCGACAGCTTGTTTCACCCCGTCCGAGATCTTGATCGTGTTCGACTGCGCCTGTCGGATGATACTGATGCCAATGACCGGATCTCCGTTTACCCGGACATAGGATTCGGCGTCCTCCGGGCCAAAAAACACATCGGCCACGTCGCCGATGCGGACCGGCTCGCGGATGACGATGGCCTCAACCTCGCGCGCGGTTTCCACCGTGGCGTCGGCCCGCACCAGCAATTCCTGATCGCGGGATGCAAAGCTGCCGGTCGGGATGTCGAAGGGGGCTGTGTTGAGCACCTCTATGACATCGCCGACAGTGAGCTGGTAGGAACTGAGCCGTAGCGGGTCGATAACCACGCGCAACAGCCGCCGGCGGTCGCCGAACAAAGTGACGTCAGCGACGCCATCGACCGAGACCAAGGCAGGGATAATGTCTTTTTCGACAATTCGGGCCAGCTCATCCTCGTCGAGGCCGCGTCCCTGAACGGCGAGCTGCATGATCGGGCTGGAATCCGCGTCGGCCTTGACCACGGTTAATTGCTCGACCTCGGCCGGCAGGCGTTGCTCGACCCGACTGACCGCCTCGCGAACATCGGCCGCCGCGATGTCCAGATCCGTGCTGGGCGAGAACTCGGCCCGCATGCGGAAATTATTCTCCTCGCTGGAGGAGCGGATTTCCTTCACTCCATTGACCCGGGCAACGGCTCCCTCGACCAGACTGGTTACCGCGGCGTCCATGGTTTCCGGCGAGGCGCCCTGGTAGATCCCGCGCACGGTGACGATCGGCCGGTCGATATTGGGGAGTTCCCGCACCTCGACCGCGACCAACGCGGCAAGACCGGCCAGGGCGATCAGCAAGCTCAGCACCAGCACCAGCAGCGGCCGCCGGACGCTGAGCGACGCCAGGTCGTTGCGTTGCTCGCTCATGATCCGGTCTTCGCTTTTGCTTTGTCGCCCAGCGTGGTTTTGTCGCCAAGCGTGGCTTTGGTGAAGGAAACCTCCCGGCCATCACGCATTCGGTGGAAGCCTTCGACGACCACCAGGTCGCCGGGTAAAATGGCCGCGTCAACCAGGATGTCGGCCTCCTGGCGTTGCACGATCGTCGCCTCTACATGATGCGCCTTGCCGTCGCGGATCAGCCAAAGGAAAGAGCCGCCGCCGCCCCATTGCACGGCAATTTCCGGGACCACCGGATAGGCTTGGCCGATAACGTCGGAGGCGACTCGAAAACTCATGCCCGGTCGCAACGCATCGTTTGGATTGGCGATCCGGGCGCGCACTAGAAAGGTTCGGGTCTGCTCGTTGACCCGGCTGCCGACATCAAAGACCGATCCTTCGGCGACGATGGTGCGATCCGACCAAGGGGTCACCCGGACCTTGTCGCCTTTGCCGATACGACCGAGCAGCGCCTCGGGCACTTCGAAGCGCACCAGCAGGGCCTCGCGCTGGTCAAGCGAGGCGATGGCGCTGTCGGTATCGACCCGGTCCCCGACATCAAGCTCGGTCAGCCCGATGCGCCCGCTGAACGGGGCCACCACGTGTCGGTCGGCGAGGTTTACCTCGGCCCGCTTCAACTCAATGCGGGTGGCTTTCAGGGCGCTTTGCGCGTCGTCATGGGTTGAGTTTGCGACCGCCCCGCTGGATTTCAGCCGGCGCAGCCGCTCAAAGGTCCGGCGGCTATCATCCAGTCTGATCCGGGCCAGATCGACAGCAAGTTGTTCGGCCTCGCTATCGAGTTCCAGAAGGACGGCGCCACCGGTGACTTGCTGGTCGGCGGTGAAATTGATCCGGATGATCTCGCCCGCCGACGCCGAATGCAGGGTCGCCGAGCGGAGTGCGCGAGCGGTGCCAACGACCCGGACGCGAATTTTCTCATGAGCGCTGGCGACCTCCTGCACGACCACGATCGCCGGTGGCTTCTTGCCGTTCCGTTTGCCGGCTCCAATCTCGGCAGAGCCGAGGACCGACCCGAGATAGGTCCAGGCTCCAGCAGCGACGGCGGCGATCAGCCCTATGATGAGTAGCTGTCGGAGCAAGGTCATCTTAGGGCACCGTTCCGTCGGTCGTTCGCTGGAAATTTGGCGGTCATCCGGGCAATGATAGTGCCGAACGCCGGGCTATCCAACGGTGATACGCCAGCCACGGGTCTTGCGGCAGGTTAGGGCGGCGCGGAAGATAGGGGCTCCTGACGCTTTCGCGGATAGGCGCGGTATGAACGCCCTGGCACCACGCATCAGCACGGCCCCGGATTTGGCCGCCATCGACGGCTTGACGTCGATCGAGCGCGCCTTGCGTCAACCGCTGATGGTTGGCCTGTTTCTGCCACACCAGCAAGGCGCCTGGTCGCCGTCCAAAGCGCCGCGCGGAACCGACTGGAGTTTCGCCTATAACGCGGAATGTGCGATCCAGGCCGAAGAGATGGGCTTTGATCTGGTTTTCGCGTTGGCTCAATGGCTGGGCAAGGGCGGTTACGGCGGCGATATCAAATTTCGCGAGAATACGTTGGACCCGTTCATCGCCTCGGCCGGCCTGGCGCCGCTCACCCGCAACATCTTGCTGATTTCCACCGTGCATATCCTCTACGGCTGGCACCCCTTGCATATCGCCAAATATGGCGCGGTGATCGACCATATCGCGCGCGGGCGCTGGGGCATCAACGTGGTCACCGGCTATAAAGACAAGGAGCCGCGGATGTTCGGCCTGCCGAAGATCGAGCGGGACGAACGTTATGCCAGGGCGACGGAGTTCACCGAACTTCTGAAGCAATTGTGGACCAGCGACGAAGACCTGGATTTCGACGGCCGGTGGTGGTCGACCGAGAAAGCCTTTGTCGCGCCGAAGCCGGTGAACGGCCTGCCGGTGCTGGTCAACGCCGCATCCTCGGGCGCCGGGCTCGACTATGCGACCAGCCATTCGGATCTGATCTTTTCGACATCGCCAACCGGCGCCGACCCCGAAAAAGCCTGTGAATCACTGCCGGATCATATCGCCCGGATCAAGCAAAGCGCCCAGGCCAAGGGGCGCGATATTCGCGTGATGATCAACCCGCATGTGATCTGCCGACCGACCGACAAAGAAGCCTGGGAATGGCGCGACCGCATCCTGGCTGAGCGCGATGAACAGGCCGTGGGAAATTTCGTCGCGGACTTCATGGGCGGCGACCAGTCTTCTTGGAAGGGCCATAGCCCGGAAAACTGGGCGATCGGCGGCAATGTTCACCTCGTTGGCTCGCCGCAGCGGATCGTCGAGTGGATGGTGCGGTTGAAAGCAGCCGGCGTTGACGGGGTGCAGATCAATTTCTACGATTTTCTACCGGACCTTGCCTATTTCCGTGAGGCGGTGTGGCCGCTCATGCATGCGGCTGGGTTGCGGACACCGGCGGGCGGCCCGGGGGTACGGGCGTGACGCCACAAGGCCAAATGAAGGATCGCCGCGTAACGGCGACCGTGGGGGAAAGACAATGATTTACGATTATATCATCGTTGGCGGCGGTTCCGCCGGGTCGGTGCTCGCCAATCGACTGTCGGCGAAAAGCTCGAACCAGGTGCTGCTATGCGAGGCCGGGCAGGACACCCCGCATGGCAAGGTGCCGGAAGAGGTTCTCGATAGCTATCCCGGTCTTGCCTATCTCAACCCGAATTTCACCTGGACCGATCTTCGGGTCACCACCGAGGTGATCTCGCACAATAATCCCGAGGCGAAGCGCCCGCCGGCCCGGGTTTACGAGCAAGCGCGGATCCTCGGGGGCGGATCCTCGATCAACGGCCAGATGGCCAATCGCGGGGCGCCGAGCGATTACGATGAATGGGAGGAGCGCGGCGCCGACGGCTGGAACTGGGACAGCGTGCTGCCCTATTTCAAGAAGGTCGAGCGGGATATGGATTTCGAGGGCCCCTTGCACGGCAAGGAGGGCCGCATTCCCGTCCGGCGGATTTTCCCGGACCTGTGGAGTGAGCACGCCAAGGCGATTTCCGAGGTCTATAAGGAAATGGGCTTCGACTATATCCCCGACCAGAATGGCGAGTTTGTCGATGGCCATTTCCCGATCACCATCTCCAACGCCTTCGAGCGGCGGGTCTCGGCGGCGATCGGTTATCTCGATCCCGGCACCAGGATGCGCGACAACCTGCATATCTCCACCTTTACCCAGGTCACCGAATTGCTATTCGAGGGCTCGAAATGTGTCGGGGTGAAAGCCAGGGTCGAGGGCAAGGAGATCGAGTTCCGGGCCAATGAGGTGATCCTGTCTTCCGGCGCGATCCACTCCCCGGCGCATCTGATGCGGGCCGGTATCGGTCCGGAGGGACATTTGCACGATATGGGCATAGAGATCCGCAACAACCTGCCCGGTGTTGGTCAGCGCTTGATGGATCACCCCTCGATCGCCGTCGCCGCGTTCCTGGAGCCTTTTGCCCGGATGGGGGATTATACCCGCCGTCATTTGATGGTTGGTTTGCGCTACACCTCGCAAATCGAGAACGCCCGGCAAGGCGACATGTTCGTCGCCGGGGCCAGCAAATCCTTCTGGCACGATGTCGGCAAACAATTCGGCTCGATGATCATTTTCGTCAACAAAACCTATTCGGAAACCGGCGAGGTTAAGCTGAACAGCCCGAATTGGCGCGACGAGCCGAGCGTCGATTTCAATCTTCTTTCCGACAAGCGTGACCTAGATCGCCTGATGGATGGGGTGCGCCTGATGGCCAAGCTGCACGAGCACCCCGAGATGGCCAAAGTCTCCAGCGCCGCCTTCCCAGCGGTTTGGGGCGACAAGGTGCGTCAGTTCGGCACCAAAAACACCATCAACCAGCTGTTTACCGGTCTGGCCGCCAAATTGCTCGACGGCCCAAAACCGTTGCGCAAATTCCTGATGGATAAGTTCGTCGTCGATGCCTACTCGATGCAGGATGTGCTGGAGAGCGAGGAGAAAATGGAGGAGTTCGTGCGCAAGGGCGCCGTCGGTGTCTGGCACGCTTCCTGTTCTTGCCGCATGGGCCGCAAGGATGACCCGATGTCGGTCGTCGATACCGCCGGCCGGGTCAAGGGGATCGACGGTCTGCGGGTCTGCGACGCCTCGGTGTTTCCGGTGGTGCCCTGCGCCAACACCAACTTCCCGGTGCTGATGACAGCGGAGAAAATTTCCGACGCGATTTTAGCCGGGCATTGAAGCGGCGGGCGAGCGAGCCTTTTCCAAACGCCACCAGGTGGCGGCGCGCGGTGATGGTTAGACATGGCCCCTAACCATCCCCGCGGCGACCGCCTTAGCTACAGC
>JAQBUJ010000139.1 GCA_027623845.1 Pseudomonadota bacterium | reverse complement strand
TGGACCATAATGTCCATCGGAACCCGGGATTGGGCACATGGGTTCTGATCAATGGAAGGTGGTATAACTTATCATCAAAAAACCATTAACTTACTTGAAATGCTATATACTTTCCTGGGATGCCTAATGCCATAGTCCAAAGCGGTAGAAGGAGGCCCTGTCGGCCCCCTCGCCCCTGTCGGAATCTTCGCCCCTGTCGGAATCCTTGCCCCTGTCGGAATCCTTGCCCCTGTCGGAATCCTCGCGGACTTTGGAGGTAACGCAAACAATGGACGAAAAACCGGAGGCCGGTAAGGCCAAGTCGCCGTCTATGGCGGGGGGACGGGTTCTGTACATTGAGGACAACCCGGCGAACATGATTCTGATGGAGAGTCTCATCGACCGGATAAGCGGCGTCGAGCTGATCCCGGCGGAAACCGCGGAAATCGGGCTGGTACTAGCCCGCGCCGAGCCACCGGATCTGGTGCTGATGGACATCAATCTGCCCGGCATGGACGGCATATCAGCGCTCAAGGAACTTCGGGCAATGGAAGAAACCAAGACTATCCCGGTGGTGGCGGTAAGCGCGGCGGCGATGCCCCAGGACATCGAAAGAGCCATAGAGGCTGGGTTCGAGCAGTACATAACCAAACCGATCAATCTCCGCCAGGCGATTGAAATTATAAAGCAATATTTGACGACTGACGGCGCGTAGATAGATCGCCTCGACGGGCCCGGGCCGCGCTATCCGGCGTCATCGCTCCCCTTCCCGGGATGCCGCACGTCGCAACCAACCCGACCCGGTGATCGGCGTGCATCGCACCTATCTGTCGTCGAACATCAAAACCGGAAATCCGCCCCGCGATACGCTGAACCATCGAAACCAGGGTTTCAGCAACGCCATTCCCGTCACCCCTACTTGGGGTCGCGCAGGAACTGCATGAACTCCACGACAACGCCATCAGGATCCTCAACACAGAAGACCATCTGACGAGTTCCTCCCATGTTGATGAGCGTCGGTTCGCTATAGGCGACATGGCCGGCTGCGGTCAGCCGATCATGCAACTCCCGACAGTCTCGAACCTTCAGACAAACCCGTCCGAAACCCAACCGAGCCAGGTCACCGCCGGGCAAGACTTGGCTTTTCGGTCGCACCCACTCAATTAAATCAAGTCGGGTCGCGCGCGGATCGTCCGATAGCGCCATGAGAACCGCCCGCGCGTCGCAATCTTCCGGCAGCTGTAAAATCGACGAGAGCCCGATCTCGGCGAAGCTCGGTGCAGGGCCTTCGCTTGAGGAATCGAATTCATTGACCGCACGAAACCCGATCAGTTCGTAAAACGCGCGGGAACGGTCCAAATCCTCGCAGTTGATATTGATGTGAAAGATCTGCAGCGCGTTCAGCGCCGGGTCGGATTGAGGCTTGCCCATGGCGCGGCTCCCGGTCGTTACAGCACGCAACCATAGTGCGCACTGGAGACCAAACGTCGATATTTGCCCAGCACCGACCCCTCGGGCACGTCGGATAGCTCTGGCGTACCCAACTGCGCCATCCGGGCGGCCATTTCGTCTGGCGTTATGTCGAGGTCAAGCCGGCGGGTTTGGGATTAATAACAATCGTGTCGCCATCACGCACCACGCCAATGGGCCCGCCCTTTGCGCCTTCAGGGCAAATATGCCCGACTAGGATTCCGTGCGAGACGCCGGAGAATCGGTCGTCTGTGATAAGCGCAACCTCTTTTCCCAACCCACGCCCTTGAAGCTGAATGGTCAAATGCACCATCTCGGGCATTCCGGGCGCGCCGACGGGGCCCACGTGTCGAACGACAATCACATCACCCGCAATCACGCTGCCGTCACGGATCGCTACCATCGCCGCTTTTTCGCTGTCGAAAACCTTCGCCGCGCCTCGAAATTCGCCATCCTCAAGCATCTTTCCCGAGAGCTTCAACAGGCAGCTTTCCGGCGCCAGAGAGCCCGACAAAACACTGATGTGGTTACCAGGCGCCGCCAGCGGTTGTGCAACCGGAAAAACCACATCCTGCGCAGGCAGGTTCTCCGGCAACGCGACCTCGGCGAGGTTTTCGGCAAGTGCCTTACCCGTTACCGTCATGACGTCACCGTGAAGCAGGCCGGCCTCAAGTAGCGCTTTCATCACCACGGGGACGCCGCCCACATTATGCAGCGAGACCATGGCGTAGGCGCCGTGCGGTTGCAGGTTGGCGATGAGCGGCGCCCGCTCGCCGATACGCTGTAGGTCTTCGATCGTAAACGGCACGCCCGCTTCACGGGCGATGGCAAGAACATGCAGGTATAAGTTGGTAGAACCACCCATCGCATAAGCGGTCGTTACAGCGTTCTCGAAGGCTTCTCTCACCATGATGTCGCGAGGCCGTATGCCCATCTCCATTAAGCGGTAAAGCGCTTCGACGCTGGCGTGCGCCTGGTTCTTGACGTCGTCGTGGATATCGCTGGCGGCGTCGTAGTCAGCCGGATGCGACGCACCACGTGGCAGCATCATGCCGATTGCTTCGGCGATGGTGCTCATTGTATTTGCCGTAAACATCGCGCCGCACGTACCACTACCCGGCATGACGCACCGCTGCAGGCTTGTCAGTTCATCATCTGAGATACGCCCGGCTTCTCGGGCGGCGGAACCTTCCATGTAGTCCATGATGGTGAGGTTGTTGCCTTTACTGGCCCACGGTTCAAAGTCGACCCGCCCCGGAGAACTTGTTCCCGGATACACCACCAGACCAAAGGCGTTGGTACGCGCCAACGGCATCAGAGCGGCGGCGCCGGTCTTGTCGCGCCCCGATACGACAATCATCGCATTGCCATGATGCGCGTAGTGGCCCGTCTCCATGCAGTCGGCCATGAGGTCGCGCGACACCAGACTGTACCCCGCATTCTCGGTACCCTGGGTCAGCGCATCGGAGACCGCCGGCGCGCCGACCAGTAGGCCCTGCCCGCCTTTTGACGACACCGCATCAACCAGCAGATCGGCAATACGGCGCACGCGATTGTTACAGCGGTGAGCGTTGGTGTAGGCGTTGGCTATGGTCACCACTGCGTTGGTTTTCACCGCTTCGGCGGGCTCAAATCCTGCCGCGCGCAGTTCAACTGCTCGCAGCCCATGTTTGGTATCGCTCCAGTAGCTCACTGATTTGTCCGGCATTACTGTTCTCCGAAGCTTTGGTCTCAGGACGCTCTGGGTGCAGCGAGAAATTTGGCTATGGTCGGCATAAGCCGACATTCCCCATTTGGCAGGCCTCCCCTAAGCGTACGGCCTCAGAAGGCGGCTTTCCAAGCAATTTTGTCTCCAGATTTCTTGCGCCAGCTCACTTATAAAGGTGCGTGCCGGCAGCGAAGCGCAGCCGAGTGAACTCGCCCCACTGCTTGGAGCGTCGTCCAACGCCTTTTCAAGCGCGCTTGCATCCGGCTGACAGCCAGGCTCAAGTATGCCGCGAAGACGGCGTTCCGTTTACCTTAACACCGAGAAAAGCCGGGTTTGCCGGCCCTGGAGTGACGCAATGTCCCTGGATCATCGCATTGACTACGAGGTGAAGGAGCGGGTCGCGTTCATCGCCTTGAACAGGCCGCCGGTCAACGCCATCGATCACCCGATGATCGACGCCATTCACGCGGCCCTGCGCCGGGCCGAAGCCGACCGGGAGGTGCGCGCGGTGATCATTACCAGCGCGCTTGCCGGCATGTTTTGCGGCGGCATGGATTTGCGCATGGTGGCAGACGGAGACGTGCACGACCTGCGGGCCTTCGTCGACAAGTTCTATATCGAGACGATGAACATCCAATACGCCATGACCAAGCCGACCATCGCGGTGGTCAACGGCCCGGCGCGCGGCGCCGGCATGACCCTGTCGATCACCAGCGATATGATCTACGCCGCCGACGACATCGACCTTGGATACCCGGAAATCGATGTCGGGGTGATCCCGGCGATCCACTATGTCCACCTGCCGCGGCAGATCGGCCGGCACAAGGCGTTCGAGCTATTGTTCGGCGGCAAACCGATTTCCGCCCAGGACGCGGTATCGCTGGGAATCATCAATCATGCCGTGCCGCGCGCCGAATTAATCCCGCGCGCCTTTGCCATGGCGCAGGAATTCGCCGCCAAATCACCGATGATCATGGCTTTGGGCCGACGTTCCTTCATGCGCGCTAACGATCTCGACTATCGGCGGAACGTGGAAAATCAGGTGGAGACCCTGTGCAATATCTTCAGCACCGCCGATGGTCGCGAAGGCTTGGTGGCGTTCCTGGAAAAGCGGCAACCGAAATGGCAATCCTAAGTAAAGCGCGCCGCGCCGGATCAAGCATTCAAAGCATCGTCGACAATTCGTCCAAATGCGCTCGCAAATTCTGGTGAAAATGCACCGCCGGCTTCTCAAAGCGACCGAAGGTAAAATGGGTATTGCTCTCACCAGCCATCCCGGCTTGGATCGAACAGGCCGCCGCCCGGTCCTCGACAACGCCGCTGTCTTTGACGAAGGCGGCGTCGCGTTTTGATTTTTCCAGATCTTCCGCCGTGCCGTCGGCGCTGGGCGGGCGCAGGCGATAGATCACCCAGCGCGATTGGCTCGGGGTGACCGGCTCCAGGATGACCAGCAGATAGTGGTTCGACAGGGTGGCCAGCCGGGTATTGGGGAACAGCTGGTTTACATAGGTCAGCATCCCCTGGGCCCGCCATTTCTCCTTCGGGATCTGGCGCAGTTTCTCGATCCGCCGAAACGGGAAGACGATGCGTGAGTTCAGCCCGGCAGTCTCGACCACGTTGAGATTGTCGAAGCCGTAGGGGTAGAAGCTTTTATTGTGCAGGGCCTTGATGTGATAGCCCTCCATCGAGGTCTCCAGCAGCAGCTTCCAATTGGCGTCATCGGTGAAGCTGGTATACTCGAACACCTCCTGGCCGGGCGCGATCAGATCCGGTAGATGCTCAAGGGCGCCGGCTGAAATCGGCTCTTTCTGGGTCACGAACACCAAGCCGCCGCGTTCCTCGGTATGGACCGGCACCAAGCCGTGCGAGGCCATGTCGAGGTCAGGAAAGCCGTCCATGCCCGCGACATTCTTCAGGCTGCCGTCCAACCCATAGGCCCAGGCGTGATAACCGCAGATGAACGTGTGGGTCTTGCCGCTGCCTTCAGCCAGCATCATGCCGCGATGCCGGCAGGCGTTGTGGAAGGTCCGCACCACGCCATCATCGCCGCGCACCGCCAATAGGGGCGCGCCGGCCAGTGTCCGGGCCACGTAGGATCCATTCTCGGCCAGGGCGGCGGAAGGGCAATAGACCATCGGCAATCGCTTGAAGAGCTCCATCTCCAGATCGAAACGCTCTTGGCTGCGGTAATTCTCCACCGGCTCGCGCCAAACATCATCGCCGAGATCGGTGGTTCTGGCGGTCGCATGGTCGAGGACCCGCTGAATAACCTCGGTATCGCTCATCAACTCAGCCATGTCCGCCGCCCCATCCGGGTTGAATATCTAAAATCTGCTCGCCGCAGATGGGCGGCGCTGGCGCCGGCCAACCTGGGAGAATTTTCCAGGCCGACCGGTCGGCGTCGAAAACCGCCAATGCCTTAGGTGAAACGCAACTCGTGATAGTCGCCGGCCGCAACCTCGTCGCATTTGGCCCGGTATTCCGGCGCGGTGCCGCTATAGCGCACGATGGTGCGGGTCTGTTTGCCCTCGACGTTCATGTTGATGCCGGTCATCCAGGAATCAATCTCATTCGACAGCAGGCCTTCCGCTTTCTCCTGGACAAAATCGTTCCATTGGGCGACCGACTCCGGACGCGCCTCGGTACAGGTCAGGTCCCGGTCGGTCATATGGCCGATCAGGTCGCGGATCCACTCGACGTTATATTCGATGCTGCGGGGATTATTCCCCAGCGCGGCGTGGGGGCCCATGATCATAAACATATTGGGAAAGCCGTCGACCATGACGCCAACGAAGGTTTTGGGACCGCCGGTCCATTTGTCCTTCAGGCGCTGATCGTCCTTGCCGCGAATATCCATGCGGTCGAAAGTCCCGGTTACTGCGTCAAAGCCGGTCGCGTAGATGATGACGTCGAATTCATAATCCTGCGCGCTGGTGCGGATGCCGGTTTCGGTGATTCGCTCGATCGGCTCCGCCAACATGCTGACAAGATTGACGTTTGGCCTGTTGTAAACCTCATAGTAATGGGTTTCCTGCGGCACCCGACGGGTACCGAAACCGTGATCGTCGGGGATCAGCAGTTCGGCGGTCTTCGGGTCATTCACCCGCTGCCGGATCTTGTCGGCGACGAATTCGGACATCAGTCGGTTGGCCTCGCGGTCGACCAGCATATCGCGGAAATTGCCCTGCCAGATGCCAAAGCCCTGCCCGGCATAGCGCTGTTCCCAAAACGCCAACCGCTCCTCCTCGGTCACCTCAAAGGTGCCGCGCGGGTCGATCGTGTGAACGAAGCAGGCGGCGGTCTGCCGGCAAAGCTCGAAAAGCTCCGGATAGCCGGCGCGGATTTCCTCCATCTCTTCCTTCGGGATCGGCCGATTGTGCAACGGCGTGCACCAGTTCGGCCGGCGCTGGAATACCGTCAGGTGCCCGGCGGTCTTGGAGATCTCCTGGATCGCCTGCACACCGCTGGCGCCGGTGCCGATCACCGCGACGCGCATGCCGGCGTAATCGATTCCCGTTTTCGGCCAGAGCCCGGTGTGGCACCACTGTCCCTTGAAGTCATTGATGCCCTCAAAGCGCGGCATGGTCGGCGCCGACAGCAACCCGATCGCGGTAACCAGGAAACGCGCGCGATAGACCGTGCCGTCGTCCAGCGTGATCGCCCAGAATGCGCCATCCTCTTTGAAATGAGCCGAGGCCACCCGAGCGGAAAACTGGATGTCTTGGCGCAGATCGAACTTGTCGGCGACCAGGTTGCAATAGCGCTCAATCTCCGGTTGGCCGGAGAAGCATTCGTCCCAATCCCACTCATCCAACAGCTCCTGCGAGAAGGAATAGCCGTAGGAATAGCTCTCTGAATCGAAGCGCGCGCCCGGATAGCGGTTCCAATACCAAGTCCCGCCAACCCCGGTCCCGGCCTCAAGAACCCGCACCCGCAAGCCCTGTTCCCGCAAACGGTAGAGCTGGTACATCCCAGACATCCCCGCGCCGATGACGATGGCGTCAAAATCAAGAGCCGCGTTCTGTTCGGTTTGCACATCTGCTTTTTGGACAGCCGTCATGGTCCTGGTCGCTTTTTGCAGTTTCGACCGGCGTCGCGAAATTGCACGTCGGTTCTAATTTCTAATTTAGCCACCTCAGCCTTCAACGACAACGCCGACGCCGACGCCAACACGGATGAAGTGAATGCCCCAAGGCCGAGACGGTTCGGCGGTTTCTCCTGCAAGTCCGGGCTGTATCCCCGGGGTATGAAAACCCTGGGTGTCTAGGAGCGAAGTTTACCGCTACTCTAGTCGCCGAGAACTTAGAGGGTCCAATCAAGGAGAGC
>JAQBUJ010000138.1 GCA_027623845.1 Pseudomonadota bacterium | reverse complement strand
GTCCGAACTGATCGATGAAGAGATCAAAAGCGTAAGCAGCCTGGTGGACAAGGGTCTGGAAAGACAATCCCGGTTGTTGTCGCTGCAACGCGCGCAGGCCGAAATCGATAAATCTCAAGCCCTTGCCCGCGCCTCGATCGCCCGGGGCAAGCAGCGCATCGGCGAGACCAAATTGCAGAGTCAGGACGTTCAGGTGCAATTCTTGAGCGAGGTCGTGGGCGAATTGCGGGAAGTTGACGACCAGGTTTTTGACTTTCGCGAACGCCTACGCGAGGCCGAAACCACCCTGAAACGGACCCAAGTGACCGCCGGCGCCGATGGAATCGTCGTTGGTTTAAAGGTCTTCACCGTCGGCGGCGTGATCGCACCCGGTCAGGAGATCATGTCTTTGGTGCCCGACGATGACCCGTTGATTGTCGAGGCTCGGGTCGATCCCAACGATATCGATGTGGTGGCGACCGGGTTGCCGGCCCGGGTTAGGCTGACCGCTTTCAGCCAACGCACGGTCGATGTGGTCGAAGGAACGGTCATCACCGTCTCTGCCGACCGCCTGACCGATCCGGCCACGCGGGTCCCCTACTACCTGGCCAAGATCCGCCTGGACGAAGCCAGCATTCCCGCCGCTGTCGCCGGACGCATTACCCCGGGGATGGGCGTCGAGGTGATGATCCGCACCGGAGAGCGAACCCTCTTCCAATATTTAACCAAGCCACTGCGTGATTCGATTTCTCGATCCCTGACGGAAGATTAACCGAAGCGTTAACGGATAATCACGCCGATCAGCGGTCTATTGCGTGTGGTTGAGCGCCCGCCAAACCCGCTCGGGCGTCGCCGGCATGTCGAGATGGCCCGCAGCGGTTTGGGTTGCCTCGGGTCGAGTGGCGGATTGACTCCAGTGTTGCGAAATAGCATCGCGGATGGCGTTCATAATCGCCGCCGGTGCGCCGGAAGTCGCGCCCTCTCCCGCCCCTTTAACACCCACCGGGTTATCGCTCTCGATGATCTCGTTCAATTCGACCGCGATAAACGGCAGATCATCGGCCCGAGGCAAGGTGTAATCCATCAGGCTGCCCGACAGGGTCTGGCCGCTTTGGCGGTCATAGACCACGTGCTCAAGCCAGGCTTGGCCAATGCCCTGCACCGCACCGCCGTGGATCTGCCCATGGACGATCAACGGATTGATCGCCCGCCCGACATCGGCCACCACCCCATAGGCCTCCAGGCGGATGGCGCCGGTTTCCGGGTCGATGCTGACCTCGGCGACATGACAGCCGTTGGAATGGGCCTCAAGGGCAACCGTGAAGTCGGCTTCGCCGGCGAACGTCTCCCCCTGGTCGGCGGCATAGCCGGCCAGATCGCCGATCGTAACGGCGCGGTCGGTGCCGGAAATGGTGAAACTTCCAGCGCTGTATTCAATATCGGCCAGCGCGGCTTCGAGTTTCGCCGCCGCCAGTTCAGCCCCCCGCTTCACCAACGCCTTTGCCCCAAACACCACCGCGCCGCCACCGATGCGGGCTGAGCGTGACCCGTGCGAACCGGCGCCGCGCTTAACCGTGTCGGTGTCGCCGAAGACAACCTGAATGTCGTCGAAGCCGATGCCGAGTTGTTCCGATAGAATTTGACCGTACATGGTGTCATGCCCCATGCCGAAATCCTGGGTGCCGACATAGAGAACCACGCCGCCATCCTGCCTGGCGACGATTTCGGCGAACTCGCTTGGGGCGCCGCCGTCATTCTCGACATAGTTACCGATACCAAAACCGCGCAGCCGTCCGGTCGCGGCGCTGGTCGTTCGACGGGCTGGGAAACCGGCATGGTCGGCGACGATCAACGCCCGGTCCATATTGGCCTCAAACGCGCCCGAGCTATACAGATTGCCGCCCGGTGAGGTCCATGGCATCTCGGCTGGCGACACCATGTTCCGCCGCCGCAGCGCGATCGGGTCGCAGCCCAACTCCCGGGCCGCCTGATCAATCAGGCTTTCGATCAGATAGTTGGTCTCAAGCCTGCCGATCCCGCGATAGGCGGCTTGTGGGGTGGTATTGGAGAACAAGCCCCGGATCGACGTGTGCGCCGCCGCCAGCCGATAGACGCCGCCCATGGTCGGTGGCAGGAAATGCGAAATTACCCATGCATTGCGACTGGCGAGATAAGCGCCGTGACGCCAGTCGATATCGGCCTTCATCGCCAAAAACCGACCATCCTTGTCGAGCGCCAATTGACCTTTGATAATCATATCGCGCGCTTGCGTGTCGGAGAGGAAACTCTCGCCCCGCTCTGCCGTCCATTTGACCGGTCGGCCGATCCGCCGTGCCGCCACCAAGACCAGCACGAATTCGGGATAGACACCGCCGCGCCCGCCAAACCCACCGCCGGTGTCGGGCACCGTTACCCGGATCCGATCGGGCGTCAGGCCGAATATAGCGGCAAGGACGGCTTGTTGACCGTGCGCCGTTTGACAACCCACCTGCAAATGCAGACGCCCGCCATCCGCTTCAACCGCGCCAATCGCAGCCCGCGGCTCCATATAAGCCAGCACCACCCGGTTGTTATCCAGGTCCATGCGGGTGATGTGGGCGGCCTCGGCGAAGGCTTGGTCGGTCGCCTTGGAGTCACCGCCAGCCCACTGAAACGATATGTTGTCCGGGCGCTCTTGCCAGACCGGGTGTTGGTTCGCCGCCAGGGCCTGGTCAAACGTTACCACCGCCGGCAAGGGCGCATAGTCAACGCCGACCAAGGCGGCGGCGTCGTGGGCCTGATCCAGGGATTCGGCGACAACGAAGGCAACCGGCTCCCCCAAATAACGCACCTTGTCGCGCGCCAATGGATATTGCGAAGCGTCGGCGACCGGTCGGCCGTCGACAGTCTGAACCTCGGCCCCCGGCGCATTCGAAAAAGACGGTATCGGCCCGGCGATTTCATCAACCAGATCATCGGTGGTCAAAACCAGCAGAACCCCCGGCGCGGCCTTGGCGCTTGCGGTGTCGATCGCGCCGATTTCCGCATGCGGATAGGGCGAGCGCACCACCACGCCATACAGTTGGCCGGCCTGTTGGATGTCGTCGGTGAATTGCCCGGCGCCAGTGAGCAATCGGCGGTCTTCCCGACGCTTCACCGAGGCGCCGATTCCGGTGTTCTCTGGCATCATAGCTCCATTATAAGTCGCCGCAATTGGCGGTTCGCCTTGACACCATTCAGGCGGCAATGGCGTCGGGAATAAACACCGAATCAGCGTCAAAGCGGATACCGGCCCGCAGACAGAAATCCGGGCGCAGCAACTGTTCGCTGGTCACCACGGCCCCGGTGTTGTCGGAAAGCTGGAAGCGGCCGGTTTCCAGCTTCAGAACACTGATATCGGCCTCGAAGCCCAGCGCCAATGTGCCGATCTGGTTGTCCATCTTCAGCAATGTCGCCGGATTGGCGCTGACCATGGCGACCACCTGAGCCAGCGGGACGCCCAGGTGCAGCAACTCGGTCATGGCGATCGTCAGGTTAAACGGCGCGACGCCGAAAAACGGGTTCTCCTCGCGAACCTTGTCATCCCCGGCGCCGCCGGCATCGGGCACCGAAACGTTATAGCCATGCATATCCGCGCCCAGCGTATAGGGCATGATGCCGGCATCAAGGGCGCGGCGCGCCGCATCAAAGCTGAAATGCGAGCCGTGGCCGACATCGACGAGAATGCCCAGGTTGTTGACCGCTTCCAGCAGGATCGGATGCACCTCGCCGGTCGCCGAGACAAAGCCGCCGGGATGCCGGGTGAACGGATGCGCCAACACATCGCCCGGCTTCATCACCGGCACCAGGGTGCGCATCAGTTCCTCGGGGTCGGGGATCATCCCGGACGCATCGGTCGGCCAAAGCTGACCCAGGTGAATATACAGCGGCAGGTCGATCGCAGTGGCGATTTCCTGGCCAAGTTTGATCACCTCCAAACCCCAGCGGGACTGCCCGCCGATCTCCGCATGCGCCTTGACCCCCTTCACCAAATCCAGGTTTTCCAAGGCGATGCGGGTGGTGTGCTCCACATTGACCCCGGTCGGGCCATACAGGTCGGGATATAAATGCCCTTCCATGCCGCCAACCAGGTAGCTGGAAATATAGGCCAGAACCCGACTGGCCGAAGGCTCGGCAATGAACCGGCGAAAGCCGCCAAAGGTCATGCAGCTCGGCCCGCCCTGGTCGATCAAAGTGGTCACCCCGGAGCGAACCCCGACCAGATCCGGCTCCAGACCGAATTTACCGGTGACGTGCTGATAGACATGGGCGTGGGTGTCGATCATCCCGGGGATCACCAGCCGATCGGTCGCGTCGATGCGGTTAAGCGCCGGATGCTGTTTCAGGCTCGGCTCGACCGCGGCGATTTTTCCGTCGCGGATACCGATATCGAACCGCCCGTCCAGGCCGGCGATCGGGTCAATCAATCGACCCTTTTCAATGATGGTTTCCATCGGCGCGGAGGTCATCGGCTGCGTCCTCTATTCGATTGATTTTCCACTTAGTGATCTTATGGAGCGGCAATCGATCATAAAAGAAAAAGTTGTTTTAGGTCGCTATATCGGCACACTCCACGGTGAGGTGGACGAGGCCACGAACCGGTCATTTTCGCCCGAAATGGCGAGCCTGAGCATAGCGCCAGGAGAATACGGACCTCTGCCGCACCGGAAGGAATGGGCGATGGACGCAGATGCAAAGTCTCAGCCGGATAGCAATATCTGGGGAATTGGCGCCAGCCCGCCAAGGCGGGAAGACCACCGTTACCTGCACGGCAAGGGGCGGTTTGTCGCCGACATCAAGTTGCACGGCATGCTTGAGATGGCGTTTCTGCGAAGCCCCGTCGCCCATGCCCGAATCACCGCTATCGCCAAGCCGGACAACAGCGCCGAGACCGTCTTCGTCGCCGCGGACCTTGTCGGCGTCAACGGCATTCGCGCCGATTCCGCCCTGCCCGGCTTTCGCAGTTCAACCCAGCCGATTCTGGCGACAGCCAAGGTTCGCCATGTCGGAGAACCGATCGCCGCTTGCCTGGCGCCGTCGCGGGCGCTGGCGGAGGACCTGGCCGAGCAGATCGACGTCTCCTTCGAGGATCTGTCCGCCGTCCATGACTTGCACAAGGCCCGCGACCCGGCCGCCCCGCTGGTGCACGAGGATTGGGACGAAAACGTGTTTCTCGAAAGCGCCGTCGATTTGGATTTCGACGCCGCGATCAACGGCGCCGCCTCGATCGTCACCCGGCGCTATCAGACCGCCCGGCAATGCATGGCGCCGATTGAGGGCCGCGGGTTGGTGGCGGTGTGGGACCGCACCTTGGAGGTCCTGACGCTGCATTCCGCCACCCAGATGCCGCATATCGTGCGGACCGGTCTTGCCGGATGTCTGGGGCTTGATCACGGCCAGATCCGGGTCATCGCGCCGGATGTCGGCGGCGGTTTCGGCTATAAGGGTATTTTGCTGGCCGAAGAGGTTTGCGCCGGCTTTTTGGCAATGCAGCTGGACCGGCCGATCCGCTGGATCGAGGACCGCCGCGAGCATCTGATCGGTGGGGCGAATTGCCGCGAACATTTCTATGAGGTCACCGTCTATGCCGGCGCCGATGGTGAGCTGCTTGGCGTCGATTGCTCGGCCATTGTCGATGCCGGGGCCTATTCCAGCTATCCGTTCTCCGCCTGTCTTGAATCGGCCCAGGTCGCCAGCATTCTGCCCGGCCCGTATAAAATGCGCGGGTATCGCTGCAAGACCTGGTCGGTGGCGACCAACAAACCGCCGATATTGCCGTTTCGCGGGGTGGCGCGCACCGGCGTCTGCTTCGCCATGGAATCGATAATGGACGCCCTGGCCCGCGACCTTGGCATCACGCCCGAGGCGATCCGGCTGCGAAACCTCGTCCAAGCCGAGGAAATGCCGTTCACCAACATCACCAATAAGTATTTTGACAGCGGCGACTATCCCGAAGCCCTGCGCCGGGCGGTTGAGGCAATCGGCGTCGACGCCATCCGCCAGGAACAGCAGGACCGACTGCACAAAGACCCGGCGGCACGCACCCGTATCGGCGTCGGCCTGTCGATCTTCTGCGAACAAGGCGCCCATGGCACCTCGGTCTACCACGGCTGGGGCATCCCGATGGTTCCGGGTTTTGAACAGGCCACCGCCCGTCTGACGCCCGATGGCGGGCTGGAACTCAGAGTCGGCGTGCACAGTCATGGCCAGGGCCTGGAAACAACCTTGGCGCAGATCGCCTATGACCGCCTCGGGATTACGCCGGACAAGGTCAAGCTGGTGCATGGCGACACCGCCTACACGCCCTATTCGACCGGAACCTGGGGATCGCGCTGCGCCGTTATGGCCGGCGGCGCGGTGGCGGCGGCCTGTGACGCTCTGGCCGAGCGGGTTCGAACCATCGCCGGTCATCTGCTGCAGGCCAGCGATAGCGATGTCACCCTCAGCGGCGGCTTCGCCCGGATCGGCGCGGCGACGGTAAGCGTCGAGGAAGTCGCCCGGACCTGGTACCTGAAGCCGCAACTACTACCGGATACCGTCGACCCAAGGGGCCTTGAGGCCACCGAGGGCTACAAGACGACCCAGGACACCGGAACATTTTCCTATGCCTGCCACGCGGTGAAAGTACGGGTCGACCTCGACCTCGGGCATATTGAATTGCTGGATTACGTCATCGTCGAGGACGCCGGCACGATGCTCAACCCGATGATCGTCGACGGCCAGGTGCTGGGCGGTGCGGTGCAGGGAATAGGCACCGCTTTGTTCGAGGAGATGCCGTTCGACGGCTCCGGCCAACCCTTGGCCTCGACCCTGGCCGATTATCATCTGCCGGTCGCCGCCGATATCCCGCCGATCCGTATCCTGCATATGGAAACCCCCTCGCCGCTCAGCCGATTTGGCCAGAAAGGCATTGGTGAAAGCGGCGCCATCGGACCGCCGGCGGCGATCGCCAATGCGGTCAACAACGCGCTTAGCCAGATCGGCGCCGAGGTCACCCATGTGCCGCTGACGCCGGAACGGGTGCTGGCGGCGATTGGGGATGCCGAAGCCAATGCCCCAACCAATGCCCAAGCGCCGGGAATTGGCTCATGAAACCGGTGGCTTTTTCCTATTCCCGGCCCGCCACCGTCGAGGACGCGCGCGCCTGCCTTGGCCGGGAAAATGCGGTCTCGGTCGCTGGCAATCAATCGCTCGGCCCGATGCTGAATTTGCGCCTTGCCCGTCCTGCCGAATTGGTTGAACTGGCCAGCCTTGAGGCGCTGCGCCAAACCGAAGAGACCGAGATTTTCGTGCGCTTCGGCGCCGGCGTGACCCATGCGGAAATCGAAGATGGCGAAGCGCCGGACCCAACCGGGTTTTGGCTGCAGCAGGTGGCGGCGAACATCGCCCACCGGGCGGTGAGGAACCGGGGCACCTTGGGCGGCAGCCTGTGCCACGCCGACCCGGCGGCGGATTGGGTGACGGTGATGATCGCGCTTGACGCCGCCGGCATCATCGAAG
>JAQBUJ010000137.1 GCA_027623845.1 Pseudomonadota bacterium | reverse complement strand
CCCCCCGGTCGTCCCCTGCCGCCGATCCGCCCCTGGCAGTCTGAGCTAGAGGCGTTCAGCATCGACCATGAGCGCATGCTCTTGGAAACCATCAATGGCGTTCTGGCGCGGCGCGGCGCCCCGCCGGTCGAGTTTCTGGCCGATATCCTGAACGGCGACGAAACCTCCGTCTTCTCGGTGCCACTGGTCGACCCCTATGCCGCCTATCGCAGCGAGCCGCAATTATCGCCGTTCAACCTGCCGACCGGCATGACGCCGCTGCCGATCGAGCAACGACGCAAAAAGGGCGTGTTCTTTTACATGCCCAGAAGCCAACCGGACCTGAACCGGGCGATCGATGCGGTCAAGGCGGCTTCGGTCGATTGCCAGGCCTATATCTCCGACATCCGCCCGGATGCGGCGGCGAAACTGGCCGCCCCCGGCTTCACTATCCACGCACAACCGCAACCGTTTGAGCGGGTGATCCCAGAGGCCCGCTTGCTCGTGCATCACGGCGGGTTGTCGACCGCCATCGCCGCCATCCTGGCCGGTACGCCGCAATTGATTTTTCCATGGAATCTGGAGCACTTGGTTACCGCACGACAGATCGAAAGCCTGGGAGCGTCGGTAACCGCCGCCGCCGATTGGCCGGTCAAGAAGATCTCCGGCGGTATTCGCACGATGGTCCAGGACAAACCGCTCGCCATTCGCGCGGCAAAAGCGGTGAACGCGATACAGTTGGGCGACGCGGGCGAAGCTTTGGAACACGTGGTCGCTCGCTGTTCGGCGCTGATGCAATGATTTCATTGCTTAATCGCCTCATGTACAAAACGCCCGTGTTCAAAACCTCCACCTCAATAACGTTGGCCACACCCAATTTCAGAATCGCGCGCCGACCAGGATTCCCACGCCCGTGTCGAAGGAGAGCCTGACGTGAGGGTCCTTGGAATCAGCCATCCGATTTCCTGGAATTCCGCAGCCTGCGCAATCGTGGAAGACCGGCTCTCATTTTTTTTGGAAGAAGAGCGGGCAATCCGTTTCAAGCATGCCCCTCACGTCTTCCCATCACGCTCGGTTGCGCAGTGCCGGTCGGTGTTGGGCGAAGATTTCGATGTCGCGGTCGGGTTCGCTCATATCGCCGCCGAGACCGTTCGCACTGACGCCACCAAGGACGGCGATGGATTGTTTCAAAACAACGAAAAGACCCTGCAATGGGCCAACGGCCAATCCGAAATCTTTCGCCGGTTCAACGGGCATCGGGTGGTCTTTGTCGATCATCAGGAGGCCCACGCGTATTCGGTTATCGCCCAAAACAATTTCCAACCCGGGTTGGTCTTGTCGGTGGATGGCTGGGGCGGCGCCTCGTCCGGCCTCATCGCTCGGTGGGACGGCGCCAATCTGACCCCTCTCGCGTCCATCCCGGCGGAATACTCCCTTGGCGTGTTCTATAGCTATTTCACCGTGCATTGTGGGTTTCGCTATCACTCCGGCGAGGGGACACTGATGGGGTTGGCAGCGCTTGGCCAAACCGTGCATGAACTGCCGGAGACCATCTTCGACCAAACCACGCTGTTACCCCAAAGAGCCGTCCTGCAACAATATTTCAGCGGTTTAGAACGTCCGGAGACCTTGCAAGACCGGGCCGACTGGGCATTGACCACCCAGCGCTACTTCGAGCGCGCCATGCTTCGGCTGGTCGAAACCCATCTGCAGCGGGAGGACGCCTCGATCATGTTGGCCGGCGGATGCGCGTTGAACTGTACCGCCAACGGTAAATTGGCGGCGCAGTTTCCGGACCGCCGGATCGTCGTGCAGCCCGCCTCCACTGACGCCGGCACCGCCTTTGGCGCCGCCGTCGCCCTATCGTTGTCGCGCGGACAAAAGGTTCCGTTCGAGAGCGCTTATCTCGGGGCCGAAGTCCAGGCGGACCCGGCGATGGTCCCCGGTTCCCTACAGTCAGAGCCCTTTGGGGTGGATCGTTTTGTCGACCTGTTGCTGGACGGGCAGGTTACCGGCGTCTGTACCGGCCGCGACGAAATCGGACCAAGAGCCCTGTGCAACCGCAGCTTGATTGCTGGCGGCCACTCAGAGGACACGAGGGAAACGCTCAACAAAGTCAAACGCCGGCAATGGTGGCGACCGGTGGCGCCAGTGACCACGCAGGCCCTGCTCGATGACTGTCTGGATGTTCCAGTCAACGCCGATCTGCGTTTCATGAACGTCGCCGCGCCGGCATCCGAGACCCTGAAAGAGCGGGCC
Source organism: Pseudomonadota bacterium (assembly GCA_027623845.1). Taxonomy (GTDB): domain Bacteria; phylum Pseudomonadota; class Alphaproteobacteria; order Thalassobaculales; family Thalassobaculaceae; genus JADHLJ01. The sequence goes on along the minus strand of JAQBUJ010000137.1, from coordinate 5,344 downwards.
GCCAGCTGTGTGCATCTCGATGGTTCCGTTCGAATCCAGGTTCTGGACGAAACCCATCCGCTGCATCCGGTTATCGAGGCTTACCACGCGGCTACCGGTTGCCCAGCATTGGCCAATACCAGCTTCAACATCGGCGCAGAGCCAATCGTGCATTCCTTCGAGGATGCGATGCGTACCTTTATGTTCGAGGACGACATCACCGCGATGCTTGGCGGCGACACTCTCTATACCAAACGATGACGCGACGCTAAATGGTACGGACTGGTTCACCGCTGGCGGTTTTAAGGGCCGATCAATCGACCCAATTCTTGAGCGGGCTTCCGACACGAAAACGGCGGAAATTGTCGATGAAGAAATCAACCGGGGCCGTTGCCATCCCTGCCAAACACTCGATCCATGCCCCGGAACAAACCTGCTCCTGCCGGAGAATATAATGATCACCGATTGAGCCCGCCGAGGCCCGGTTGCATGCCCAACTCCACGATCGTCTCGCTTTATCCACTCGAATCATAGGACTACCCATGACCTGGATCGCCACCGTCGCCTATGAAGACGCCAAGGGCCGCCTGAAGACCTTGTACGATCGGGTCAAGGGGCCCGATGACAATGTCGACAACATCATGATGGCCCATTCCCTGCGCCCGCATTCGATGGAAGGGCACATGCACCTTTATAAGTATGTGCTGCATCATTCGGCCAATAAGGCGCCGAAATGGTTCCTTGAAGCGCTGGGGGTTTATGTCAGCCTGCTGAACGGTTGCGCCTATTGCGTCGAGCATCACTTCTCCGGCTTGGCCCGATTGCTGGGAGACAGGGCGCGCGCCGACGCGATCCGCGCGGCGTTCGAATCCGGCCAACCAGAGGCCGCTTTCGACGGGGCCGAGCTGGCGGCGATGCACTATGCCAAAGCGCTGACCCGCGATCCGGCGGCACTGGACGAAAGCCTTGTCATCGCCATGCGCGAGGCCGGCATGGATGATGGAATGATCTTGGAAGTGAACCAAGTGGTCAGCTATTTCGCCTATGCCAACCGCACCGTTCTTGGCCTGGGCGTGAGCACCGACGGAGACGTGCTGGGCCTGTCTCCGGGCGACAATGACGATCCGGGCAATTGGAGCCACGGCTGACCGGACCGGATTTCCGACCCTATTTCTTAGCGCGCTCGTAAAGCACCGGAAAGTCATCGACGGTACGGGTAAAACTCACCAAGCCTGCCTCTTTGGTCCAATGGTGCAGCTGATAACAGGCCGGCTCCGCCACCACGTGGAAACGTGTTGGATCAACCAGATCGAGGCCGACCTGATACGCTGAGCCAGGGCAAACACTGGCGACGGTGCCGGCCCAACGCTGAATGACCCCGCGATGCATATGGCCGCAGATCACCCGCTCCACGTTCGGCGCCTTGGCGATCACCGCCTCCACGGCCTCGCGCCCCTCCAAGCCAATCGCATCGAAACTGGTGCCGGTCAGGAAAGGCTGGTGATGCATCATGATAAGAGTGGGGGTCCGTCGATCCTCGGCCAGCCGTTCAGCCAACCAGGTTCGGCGTTGCTCACAGATCAATCCGCCGGGCTGATGCTCGATCAGCGTGTCCAAAGCGATCACCCTGACCGGACCCGCTTCGATCGTGTAGTGGAGAAACCCGTCCTGCGGCAAATAACCGTGATGGGCGAAAGCTTGACGCATCGGTGCGCGCAGATCGTGGTTGCCGGGGATCACATAAGCTGGGACGCCAAGCGCATCGAGTTCCCCGCTAAGCCAAGTGTAGACTTCGGCCTCGCCGGCGTCGGCCAAGTCCCCGGTCAGCAACAGCATGTCAGGCCGAGGCTTCGACAACGCGGTCAGCGCCGCACGCGCATACGCCGCAGTATCCACAACCCCATAAACCAACCTGCCCTCGGCCAGCAGGTGCAAATCAGTAATCTGAGCAATTAACATGGTCAAAGCCTCACCAGACTGGGTAAAAACATGTCCCAACAACCATCATTTCCGCCGCACATCCATCATCTGCGACTATGATGATAGCGGTTCTTTTCTTGATTTCGCACAAGGACTCTTTCATACGGAGCGCGACTCACCTAGAATCTCTTGCTAAGATGCATGTAAGTTCGAGCTCCGCATGATCGCGGGTCGCCCAAACGACTGTTGCAACGGAGGGGAAAAATCCCATGGCCGCAATACTTACCAGTCTGCGCAACACGATTATCGCCGGCATCGTGCTGACGATTCTCATGGCGCTCTATGTTACCAAATCCAGTGGCGAGGCCTTAGTCTTCGACCACGAGTACTTCACCTTCTTCATGCGCTGGCTGCATGTGCTGAGCGGCGTGATGTGGATTGGCTTGTTGTGGGACCTCAACTTTGTGCAGATCCCGAATATGCCGAATATTCCGGACGAGCAGAAGCCGGCTATTGGTAAGGTAATCGCGCCGTCAGTGCTGTTTTGGTTCCGTTGGGGCGCGATGGCGACTCTGGTCACCGGTCTGCTTTTAGCCTGGATGAACGGCTATATCATGGACGCCATCTCACTCGGTTTGGGCGAGAATGGAACGCCCAAGACTACCGCGATTGGGATCGGCATGTGGCTCGGCGCGATCATGTGGTTCAACGTCTGGTTCGTGATCTGGCCGAACCAGAAGCGGGCGTTGGGCATCGTTGAGGTGGCGGCCGACGTGAAGGCCCGTTCGGCCCGCACGGCGATGCTGTTCTCGCGCACCAACACCCTGCTTTCGCTGCCGATGCTCTACGCGATGGTGTCAGCTCAGAACCTCTACTAAGCCGAAACCTCTACCAACGTCCGCACCTCCGACAGGATCGGTGGCGCGGAGCCGGCCCCCTCACGGGGGCCGGTTTCGTTTTATCGATGCTGCGGTAGAATAGCCTGGGCCAACCGAGGCACATTGCGGAACGCAAACATGCAAGCATCGACAAAGCAGAACGGTTCTCTCAGCCCAGGCGACATATTTCCGCGCCTATCCCTGACCGGACCACGCGGCGAAGCCGTTGATAGCAACGCCCCACCGATGGCCGGGCGGCCCACTTTATGGGTGGTCTCCGGGCACGATGCGACCGCGACTTCGGCCTTGCTGGCAAGGCTCGCCAACCAACGGGACAGAATCGAAAACCTCGGCGTGCGATGCTATTTCGTTACCCGTCCGGGCAGGCCGAAACCATCGGGGCTGATCGCCCCAGCGTTGCCAGGGCTCGGCGGCGCGGCGCAACCGGGGCGCGAGGCTGTAGCACTGCCGGGCCTCGGCATGCCTACAGTCGGGCCGGCGCCGATAACCGATATCGGCGAACTCAAGGCCGGCGCCATGCGACTGATCGATCATGCCGGCGAAGTGTTTCGCCTAACCGGGGTCAACGGCGACAATCCGGGATTGCTAGCGGTTGGTCCCAATCTTCATGTGGTCGATATCGCCAGGGTTGCAAAGCCCCAGGGAGCCGGGGCCGGCGCTGAGGACGGTGGCGGGGCTGAGGGCGGCGCCGGCGACATCGTCGACGACATGCTCAGCCTGCTGGAACGCCGGGCGCAGAACCGGGAAGCCTATCTACCGGCGATCCATCCTCCGGTGCTGGCGATCCCGGACGTATTCAGCCCAGCGGATTGCGCGCATCTCATGTCAATCTTTCACACCCGTGGTCAGGAATTCGTCGAGCCCGGCCATTTGGCGCTTGGCGATCGAACCACCGATTGCAAGATGCGAATCCCGGATCTTGGCCGGCGGGACCGGATTGATCATTGGGTGGTGGAAGCCGACACCCAGGCCCTGATCAGCGCCCGGCTGCGGACGCGATTATTCCCTGAGGTCTTGAAAGCGTTCAACTATCAGGTCACCCGGCACGAGCGATACCGCATCGCCCGTTACGAAGGAGAACGCGGCGGCGAGCAATTGGGGCACCGTGATAATGTCGACCCATCCGTCGCGCATCGCCGATTCGCGGTCACCATCAATTTGAATGCCGAGGACTATCAGGGCGGCGAACTTCGGTTTCCTGAGTTCAGCGACCAGCTCTACAAACCGGCCTCAGGCGCCGCGGTCGTGTTTTCCTGCTCGCTGTTGCATGAAGTAGTCGGCATGCGCGCCGGCAGCCGATTCGCGATGCTGGCGTTCCTGTTCGGAGAACACTAGGCCCGGTTTGGTGAATGGTTGAGCAAAAATGCCGGCCGGGCCCAAACCGCCGCCGCCGCGTCATCTCATGGGTCATATTTGGCTGAACTGGGCGATTTCTACTGCAATTTCCATCACCTCATGGCGACTGACGGAACGGCGCAGTAGTAGCCATGATCACGCTATGGCGGGAATGAAAAGAATGGCGCGCCCGGAGGGACTCGAACCCCCAACCTCCTGATTCGTAGTCAGGCACTCTATCCAATTGAGCTACGGGCACTCACGCGCGCGCCTTGGGGCGCAAACGGTTGCGGAAGGTACTCAAAGCGGTTTCCAATGGCAAGGGGATGATAGAAAAAAAGTCACTTGCCAAAACACCTTGTGACCGAGAGTCGGTTTCTGTACTATCTCATTGAAATTCGCGGCTTACGGTCCCCTAACGAGGGGTGGCGTCAATGAATTCGGTGGGCTGGCTCGGTCTGGTGCATCGTGGTTGATTCCAACGTGACGTTTTTTGAGTGATTGGTCGTGGTCTCACGGTCGGTCGGTCAACGGGGGTTACGGGTAATCTGCGGAAGCGAAAACAGGATGCCAAGGTGATGGCGTAAAATGGTCCATTCTCGGTTGCCGATCGCCGTTCTGAGTACGGTGCTTATGCTCGGAGGCTGCTCGTTCTCCACAGATGCGCTTTGGCCGTCATTGTCCGGTCAAGCACCTTCTGATCAGTCATCGAACGCCAATACGGCGGTGAAGGCGGTATCGATTAAACCGTCATCGGGTGAAACTGCCGGAAAACCGCTGCTCGACCCGATGGTCGGCCAGGTGCCGCCAAGGCTTGGAACCACCAATTTCGAAATCCAGCCACCGCGCGCCGGACAATCTACGGGGACGTTTGTTGGTAATAAGGTCGCGCAACTTCGCGATGACCTGAGCCGGCTGCAAACCTCGATCAATCAGGAAAACTCGGACCTGCAAGCTGTTCGTCAACAGACCATGGTCAATGCCCAAGGCTATCACACGCGGGTTGCCGTTATTCGCTCGCGTCTGCAACTTGGCACCACGCCGGGCAATCCGCAGTTGGTCGGCGGATGGAACGACTCCCAGGTTGAGCTTGAGAAAATCAACACCGACATCGGGCGGATGAATGCGCTGTCCAATCGGGTTGCCGCCGATGCCGCGATGTCGAGCTATCTGCTGGAAGCCACCCGCGCCGCCTTTGTGCTGTCAGGGGC
>JAQBUJ010000136.1 GCA_027623845.1 Pseudomonadota bacterium | reverse complement strand
GTAGAGTCGCGCCTCGCGGTATTTCCGCTCAACGTCATATTCCTCGGCAAAGGCGAAACCGCCGAAGGTTTGCACGCAATTGTCGCCGGCTTCCCAGGCCGCGTCGGCAGCCAGCATCTTGGCCATGTTCGATTCCGGACCGCAGGGCTCTCCCGCCTCGAACAACTGCGCCGCCCGCGCTGCCATCAACGCCGCCGCTTCAGTATTGGCATAGGCCTTGGCGAGCGGGAATTGAATGCCCTGGTTCTGGCCGATCGGTCGGCCGAAAACCTGCCGTTCATTGGCATAATCGACAGCTTTTTTCAGGAACCAACGCGCATCACCCAGCGATTCGTGGGAAATCAGGATCCTCTCGGCGTTCATCCCGTCAAGAATGTAGCGGAACCCCTTACCCTCCTCGCCGATCAGGCTATCGGCGGGGATTTCCAACTCATCGAAGAAAACCTCGGTCGTCGAGTGATTGACCATGGTCCGGATCGGCTTGATCTCCATGCCATTGCCCAACGCTTTCTTCATATCAACGAGAAAGACCGACAGCCCCTCGGTGCGCTTCTTCACCTCGTCCTTTGGTGTCGTGCGGGCCAACAACAGCATGAGATCGGAATGCTCGGCCCTCGATGTCCAGATCTTCTGTCCATTCACCACATAGCGATCATTGCCCTTTTTGACCGCCGTGGTGCGCAGCGAAAGCGTGTCGGTGCCGCTGGTCGGTTCGGACACCCCGAACGCCTGCAAGCGCAACTCACCAGAGGCGATCTTCGGCAGATATTGACGCTTTTGCTCTTCGGTGCCGTGCCGCAACACCGTGCCCATGATGTACATCTGGGCATGGCAGGCGCCGCCATTGCAGCCGGATTTATGAATTTCCTCAAGAACCGCAGCGGCGGCTGAAATCGGCAACCCGCTACCGCCATATTCCTCCGGGATCAAGACCGCCAGGTATCCGGCCTCGGTCAAAGCCTGCACGAATTCGGTCGGATATTCCCGCGCCCGATCCTTCTCGCGCCAATACTCGCCCGGGAAGTTCGCGCACAAGGCGGCGACCGCCCGGCGAATCTCGGTGATCACGTCATTCAATTCATCGGAGGCATGTGGCATGGTCAGGTCCTTTCGTCGGCCGGACCATACTCGAAACCTCGGCATCGACACCAGCAGGGTGGCACCATATCCATGCTAAAAGTTTCATCGAATTCGGTTGATTGGGCGATGGTCCTTTTGAAGACCAAGCTTGGGTTGAGACTGGGGCTAAGACTCGTGATGAGCCCCCTGATGAAACTGGGACCGAGACTGGGACCGAGACTGGGGGTCGCCAGCCTCATCGTCATCATCTTTCCCTGGTCGCTCTCCACTCCGGCGATCGCCCGATCAGCGGCCCCGTTCACCATCGTCGCCATGGGCGACGCCCCCTACACCGATCTGATCGATTTTATTCGGTTTTCCGGTCTGATTCACCGGATCAACGCACTTGCCCCAGCCTTCACCGTGCATGTCGGCGATTTCAAGAGCGGTAGCAGAAACTGCTCGGATCGCCGCCTGACGATGATCCGTGACTATTTCGACGACCTGGACTCAGCGTTAATCTACACACCCGGCGACAACGAGTGGACCGATTGCCACCGGATCGCCGCTGGCGGTTGGGATCCGCTGGACCGCCTTGCGTTGCTGCGCCGCCATTATTTCACCGGCCCCGCCAGCATGGGACGCGCACCGATCCCCCTGATCCGTCAGTCAGACATCACCGCGCACCGGAAATTCGTCGAGAACGCCCGCTGGTCACGCGGCGGCGTTGGCTTCCTGACGGCCCATGTCGTGGGCACCTATAACAACGCCGAACGCCGCAACGCGGCGGCCCGTCAGGAGTTCAAGGAGCGTGACATCGCCTCATCCAGCTGGATCGCCGATGGATTTGGCTGGGCCAAGGCGACCAAAAAACGCGGCCTTGTCGTGTTCATCCATGGCGACCCCTTGGAAGGCCGCGATCACGATCGAAAAATCGGGCGCGGGTTCAAGCGAACGGTCGCCGCGCTCACCCAAGGCGCCCGCCGTTTCAACAAGCCGGTGCTGCTCGTACATGGTGATTTTCACGACTACAAACTCGACCAGCCGTTCACCGACGGGTCCGGACGAAAGATCAAAAACCTCACCCGGTTGGAGGTACTCGGCGCGCCCGATGTCTGGGCGGTAAGGATCAAAATTGATCCAGAAGACCCGGCGCTATTCGACATAGCACCGCTAGAGCCGACCGCTAGCCAAGCCGAGCCGTCGGATTAAACCCGCTCACGGCTTTTCGAAAACGCCAAGGATCGTGACGATCCGACCCTCATGCAAATTTCGGGCGATGTTGCGGAGTTTTTCCGCCGCGCCATGGCGCATCAGCACCGATGGCCCCGTCGGGCCGTCCGCCTCACCGCGCGCCGCCTTGGCCTCGCGCGCCGCTTTTTGCTCGGCCATCCAGGCAAGCCCTTTTTCGCTTACGTCTTCCCATTTCAGTTGGCGCAGACCGGCCGCCTCGATCAGCGCCTTTACCGCATCCGGCTCCGCTAAGAAGCTGATCTCGGGATTTACCGCCCAGGGCGCCGGGTAGTGCACATCGCCGCCAGGGCCTTGCATGATATCGTAAAACCCGAACCGGCCGCCCGGCTCCAACACCCTGGCGATTTCCCGATAAAGCGCCGCTTTGTCCTCAATATTCATCGACGCATGCTGGGTGACCACGGCATCGAAGCTCTCGTCGTCGAAGGGCATATCAAGGGCGCTGCCCTCGACAATCTCCACCAGATCCTCGACGCCCAACAGATAGTTGAGTTCCCGGGCGCACGCGCAGAAATCCGGCGTCAGGTCGAGGCCGGTCACCGGACAGCCGAGGCGCGTCGCCAAGGCCCGCGCCGGGCCGCCAATGCCGCAGCCCACATCAAGCACGCTGTCATCCGGCCCGATACCCATCGCGTCATGTAACTCGGTGGTCGCCGCAGCGCCTCGGATATGCATCTGATCAAGCTGGCTGACCGCCTCCGCCGGTGGGTCGTCCGGGTCATGGCCCATCTCGACCAAGGCCGCGACCAGCCGATCCATCAGCCCGTCGCCAGCATAATGCCCCCGGACCCCGTCCTCGATTTTCTCGGTCATTTTTCTATCCCCACAATCTTGCCGACGGCGGCGCGATGATACTGCCGTCATAGTCAAGGCCGGGATCGCGATCCCTAGCCAGCAGCAAGGGCCCATCCAAGTCGACCACCCCGGCGCCTTGCGCCACCAGCATCGCCGGCGCCATCGCCAAGGACGTGCCGATCATGCAGCCGACCATGATGCCAAATCCCGCCGCCAACGCCGCCTCACGAAGCCGCAGCGCCTCGGTCAGACCGCCGGTCTTATCCAGCTTGATGTTGATCAAATCGTATTTACCCGCGAGCCCGCCCAACCCGGCTGCGTCATGACAGCTCTCGTCGGCGCAGACCGGTATCAACCGCTCGATACCCGCCAGCCCGGCGTCATCCGATGCCGGCAACGGCTGCTCGATCATCTCGACGCCAAGCGCCGCCAGGCGGGGGGCATAGTCGAGATACTGCGCTACCGTCCATCCTTCATTGGCGTCAACGACCAGGCCCGCCTTGGGCGCCGCCGCGTGAATCCGGGCGACCCGCTCCAGATCGAGATCGTCCCCGGTCATTTTCAGCTTCAGCCGCGGTCGGTTCCGGTTTTTCGCCGCCTTGCCCGCCATGACCTCGGGCGTGTCGACGCCCAGGGTATAGACCGTGGTGACCGGCCCCGGTTCAGCCAAGCCGGCAAGCTCCCACACCCGTCGACCGGCCAACTTGGCTTGCAGATCCCATAGCGCGCAATCCACCGCGTTACGGGCCGCCCCTGCCGGCAGCAATGCAGCGAGTTCCTCGCGGTCCGCACCCCGCGCAATCGCGCCGGCAACCGACCGAATTTGCCCCTCGACGCTATCGAGAGATTCGCCGTAACGAGCATAGGGGAAGCACTCGCCACGACCGATCGATGCACCATCGACGATTTCCGCAACGATCACCTCGGAGGCAGTCCTGGCGCCACGCGAGATGCGAAAAACACTCGCCAACGGCCAGGATTCACGGGTGACTGAGAGCATAGGGGCCATGGCGATGTTCCGAATGTCGAAGAAGCCCAGGAGGTCGCCCTGGAATATGCCTAGTCAAAGACGCTCAGATGTTATCCACGATCGCCGCGACCCCATCACGCAACGGGTCAACCACCGGTAACCCGGTCTGATCGGCAACCCTCTTACAGAAATCGCGGCCCTCTTGCTCAGACAGACCGGAGGTGTTGATCGAGGCGCCAACGCAAATAACGTCCGGGTTCGTCAGACGCGCCGCCTGGAGATTAGCGTCGATACAGGTCGGAATATCGATCACCGGAAAATGCGGCATGCCGCGCATATGCGGGCGCCCGGCCTCATGACAGACAACGAGCGCATCCGGCTGTGCGCCATGGATCAGGCCGATGGTCACGCCGGCATAAGAAACATTGAAAAGCGAGCCCTGACCCTCGACCAAATCCCAGTGGTCGGCGGCGTTATCCGGGGTCAGCCATTCAACCGCGCCGGAGATGAAGTCGGCGATCACCGCATCGATCGACGCCCCGGAGCCGGCGATAAAGATGCCGGTCTGACCGGTCGCCCGGAAGTCCGCCTTCATGCCACGCTGGCGCATCTCGCGCTCGATCGCCAGAGTGGTGAACATTTTGCCGACCGAGACATCGGTACCCACTGTCAGCAGCCGCTTGCCCGGACGCTTCCGACCGTTAGCGACCTCAAAATCCTGGGTCGGCTGGCGGACATCATGCAGCGCCCGACCATTGGCGTGGGCCGCCTTGGCGAGCACCGGAATTTCGGCGATCCGGGTGTGCAAACCGCTGGCGACATCCATCCCCAACCCGACTGCTTTGAGCAACTCGACGGTCCAGCTTTCCGGGATCACGCCCCCCCGATTAGCGACCCCCAGGATTACGGTCTTCACACCGGCCGCCGCCGCGTCCTCGATCGACATGTCCGGGACGCCGCAATCAGCGTTGCAGCCAGGCAGGCGAAATTGGCCGACGCACCATTGTGGTCGCCATACACGCACGCCATTGGCGGTTTTGGCGGCGAGCTGATCGCGCGCGTCGCCAAGAAACAAAAGATATGGACTGTGGATCTCCACGATGTCCCCCAAAAAGCTGAATTCCAGTCGGGAGGATAGGAGCAACCGCTCGCCAAGGCCAGCGTCGCGGCGTTAATTTTCCCCGCGCACCAGCGTTAATATTAACTAGGCTGTCGGCGTATCTGTTGGCCGATCGCCCGCTCGATCATCTCAAGCCAATCGGCGGTCAAATTCTCAAAGTATTGGGTGAAGGCATCGGATTCGCGAAAGTAAACTTGGGTCCCATGGCCGGCCAATCGATCAATGAGCGCCGGGTCTTCCGAAGCCTTTTTGAACCAACCGGAGATCTCGGTAACGATCTCTTCGGGAATTTCCTTCGGCGCCAGCAAACCACGGTCGATCCCGAAGTCGCCGGCAATTCCCTGTTCCTTGAGCGTCGGTACATCGGGCAGCAGCGTACTACGCTCTTCGCTGGTGACCGCCAGCACTTGCAATTCTTTCTGATCAGCCCGCCGTTTCGCGCCTGAGGCGGAGATTATCCCAATATCCAGTTGGCCGCTTAACAAGGCCGCAAAACTCTGCCGACCGGTGTCATAGGTCATGATCCGAAACCGAGCGCCGGAAGCATCCTCAAGCGACATTAGCAACATCCGCTCCAGGTTGCTGCGCGCCTCGCCAATGCCCACCGTGTTAGGGTCCTGCAAGGCCTGCTCGATGATATTAGCCAGATTGGCGTCCTTGAGATTACCTCTGGCGACAACCAGCAACGGCGTGCGGGTCAACAACGCGATCGGCTTAAAACTAGACCACTCGGAGTTTTCGGCATTTGCCAAATAGTCGGCAACCAATCTCTGGGTGGTCGCCAGCAAGGTGCAGCCATCGGGTTTGGCCGAAATCCCGTCCATGGTCGCCGACTTCTTGGTGATATTGATGACCTTGATCAACGGGCCGGTACTGCGCCGATTGATTGTCTCGGTATAGGCCCGCATCACCATATCGGTCGCGGTCCCCACGGCAGAAGGCACAACAAGCTTTATGCTGATGCATTTCGGCGCCTCGGCGGCGCTCGGCGTGGCGAGGGCGCCGAACGCTGCTAGGGCAATCGCCAACAGGGCTGCAAGACGGCTGTTCATGCGGGATAATCTAACGGCGGGCCGGGCTTAGGTCCACCGGCGCGGTTTGTGCCGTCCGGAGTTCGCGCCGCCCGGTGATCGCAACACCGCATGTTTGTACCACCCGGTGAAAGACGCTAGAAACCGCCGAGGCAGGAAACACGCGGGAGAAACAATATGGCGCAGGATCTGGGAGTGGGGATTGGCGGGCTCGGCGCCATCGGCCTAAAGATCGCCAAGGCGTTGGACCAGGGCCTGATCCCCGGGCTGCGTCTGGCGGCGGTGTCGGCCCGAGATCATGAAAAGGCCCGCCGAAACCTTGCCGACTTGTCGGCGACGCCGCCAGTAACCTCTCTGGCTGAATTGGCCGGCGTGTCGGACATCGTCATTGAATGCGCGCCGGCATCGGTGTTCTCCGACGTCGCCGAGGCTGCCGTCGAAGCCGGCCGGATTTTCATTCCCGCCAGCGTCGGCGCGCTGCTGTCCCGCATGGATTTGGTGGACCGGGCGGCGAAAACCGGCGCCCGCATCATCATACCAACCGGCGCCTTGATCGGCCTCGACGCGGTGCGTGCGGCGGCGGAAGGCCATGTCGACAGCGTCACCTTGAAAACCCGCAAGCCGCCGAATGGCCTAGCCGGCGCGCCGCACCTGGTGGCAAACAACATCTCCGTGGAAGGGCTGAGCGAAGCCAAGTTGGTTTTCGAAGGCACCGCCCGGGACGGGGCGATCGGTTTCCCCGCAAACGTCAATGTCGCAGCAGCGCTCAGCCTGGCCGGCATCGGACCGGACAAAACGATGCTTCAGATTTGGGCCGACCCCAGCGTCGATCGCAACATCCACACGATCACAGTCGAGGCGGACAGCGCCCGGTTCACCATGACAATCGAAAATATTCCGTCCGAGGAAAACCCGAAAACCGGCAAAATCACCGCGCTAAGTATGCTGGCGACCTTGCGCCGGCTGACGGCGCCGCTGGTTTCCGGCACCTAAGGTAACGCCAGCGTCTATGAAAACAAGTTGAGGTTCAGCCCGGAAGACGGCGCGATACTGCCGATCAATCCGACCAATGCTGCGTTATTGTTAACCGGCCCAATGGAGCCGCCTTGGGCCGCAAGGTCTTTTTGCAGCAGGTATTGCTCAATAAACTGGATCGCATATTTGGTGTTTTGCAGCGGTTTGAGGAAATTCGACTGCTCCGGGCCCGACGCGCCCTTCTCTTCAGTCAAAATCTGAGTTTGTATATTGAGGGCTAACTTTTCCCCCTTAATACCAATTTGCGCTGAGGCTGACTCGCGAGGGATTCCCATAGGGCACCTCTAAAAATCCCGACCTTCCGGCGCCGGTTCTGTAGAATTGCGGTGACGATGCGTTGATTGCGGGAGGTGGTGTTTATGGG
>JAQBUJ010000135.1 GCA_027623845.1 Pseudomonadota bacterium | reverse complement strand
CAAAAGGATCTCGAGGGATTCAGACTGCTCAATTCATGTCACGCGAAAATTCACCCGATTGCCCTGGATGGTAAAGCGGTTGCGCTGTTCGTCGTGACAGGCTCAAATGACCATTGCAGAGACTGTCGGGAGCGCTGCCAATGGGTGACCTGATCCTGGTCATCGGCAACAAGAACTATTCGTCATGGTCGCTCAGAGCATGGCTGGCCTTGAAGGTGGCGGGCGCCTCGTTCGAGGAGGTACTGATTCCACTCGATCAGCCGAACACCCGCCAGGAGATCCTCAAACACTGGCGTAATGGCAAGGTCCCTATCCTCAAACATGGCGATAACCTTGTCTGGGAAAGCCTGGCGATCTGCGAATACGTAGCCGAATTGTTTCCGCAAGCCGGACTTTGGCCGGTGGACACACGGGCGCGGGCAATCGCCCGTTCGCTTTCGGCTGAGATGCACGCCGGCTTCACCGCCCTGCGTGAGCATATGCCGATGAACATTAGAAGCCGCTTTCCCGAAGAGGGCAGGAAACCGGGTGTCCAGGAGGATATTAACCGAATCACGGCGATTTGGCGCCGGGCGCGAGAGCGCTATGGCTTGGAGAATGGCGGGGATTTCCTGTTCGGCTCTTTCACCATCCTTGATGCGATGTTCGCGCCGGTGGTTAGCCGCTTTCGGACCTATGCGGTCGACCTTGGAGAGGTCGAGACAAGCTATGTCGAGGCGGTTTGGAATCACCCGGCGATGCAGGAATGGACCAAGGCGGCGCAAGCCGAGCCGATGGTGATCGACTCAGCCGAGTTTTAAACCGGCTGGCCGGTCGGCCTTTGACGGTCGTTGCATCGGTGTACGCGTCGGACCGAAACGCATAGAATGTCACGTTGGTTCACTGGGTGTGATGGTCTGCCTCATGGCGCAAGGGTCCCGTATACGTCGCCGCCGCAAAAGGGGTGGCGGAAACGCGTCAGTGTTTGGCTGGACGCTGCTTTTCATTGTTCTTTTGAATATCGCCGCCCTGCTGGTTTTCGAACCGGCCCGCGACGCGTTGGCTCTGGAGAGCTATTTGAAGGACGATTCCTTGACGCATTTCGGGGTGTTTTTCGTCTGCGTCGCGGTCGGAGGCCCGCTGCTGTTGCGCTGGTTCAGCCTTGGAATTATCTCGGTTGGCTTGGTTGGTTTCGGCCTTGCGGCGGAGGTGGTACAGGCCTTTTCCGCCGGTCGTACAGCCGATTTCGTCGATTTTGTCGCTGATGAGATTGGTATTTTGGCGGCATTGACGATAATCGCCGTGATCAGACAAATTCATCGTTGGAGCGTCGTCGGCTCGCCAACCCAGCATGGCGCGCGTCAAGAGCGTGACGACGAGATGCCGTTAGACGGTCGATAGGATCGCCGCGCCGGCCGCAAGGATCAAACAGGCGCCGAGGTATAATCGAAGGCCCCGCCGGATGTCGTCAGGTCTAGCGTCGGCGCGTCCATCGCCCATCCAGGCGTCCTCGACCAGCGCGCCGTCATAGCGCCGCGGCCCGGCGATACGCAGTCCCAGCGCTCCGGCCATCGCCGCTTCCGGCCAACCGGCATTCACCGAGCGATGATTGCCGGCATCGCGGATCGACGTGCCGATTGCGGCTTTTGCCGACATCCCGGGGAGGCAAACCGCCGCTCCGGCAAGGGCGATCGCCCCGAGTCGCGCCGGCAGATAGTTCGCCAGATCATCGAGCCGCGCCGCCGCCCAGCCGAAGGCGCGGTGACGGTCGTTCAAATGCCCGATCATGCTGTCGGCGGTGTTCAACGCCTTGTACGCAAGCAAGCCGGGCAGGCCGAGCAGCAGGTACCAGAACACCGGCGCCGCCACCCCATCGGAGAAGTTTTCCGCCAAGGACTCGATCGCCGCCCGGCAAACCCCGGCTTGATCGAGGCTTGTCGGATCACGCCCGACGATTTGCCCGACAGCGGCTTGGGCGGCTCGAAGATCGCTGCTGCCGTTGTTCTGGGCGTCGGCCACTGCCACTACATGGCGATAGAGGCTGTTTTGCGCCAGAAACAGCGAGGCGATCAGCGCCTCCAGAGCGATGGCGTAGGGAGCCCCACGCAGGCCGATCTGGATCAACCAACCGATGCCGGCGGCAAGCGCCAAAACGATCAACACCGCCGCCGACCCGAATAGCCGTCGGACGCCATCGGCCTGGGTGTCGCGGTTCCAGGCCTGGTCGAACCACCCGATCATCCGGCCGAACAGCACCACGGGATGCGGCGCTCGGCGATAGATCCAGTCCGGATCGCCGATGATCGCGTCCAGAATCAGGGCAAGCAACAATATCGGCGCATGGTCGATCGGGGTCATGGCTCGCCGGCGCGGTCCGCGTCAGGGTTGAAGGCTCGGGCCTTGACGAGGGGGCGGATCACCCGATCGTTCCGATCCAGGGTCGCGCCTTGGTCGAGACCCGCTGGTGATCGTCGATTTCATCGCTGTGACGCAACGTAAGATCGATATCGTCGAGGCCTTCGAGGAGACATTTTTTCTTGAACGGGTCGATTTCGAAGCCATGCGTGGCGCCGTCCGGAAGATGCACCGTCTGGGCTTCCAGGTCGATCTCGATCCGGGCGCTGTTCGCGGTTTCGAGGGCGCGCCAGATGGTTTTCACCGTCTCTCGATCGAGCACCACCGGCAGCAATCCGTTTTTCGTCGCGTTGCTGTAAAAAATATCGCCAAAGCTCGGCGCGATGACACAGCGGATGCCAGCGTCATGCAAGGCATAGACGGCGGCTTCACGGGATGAGCCACAACCGAAATTGGTGTCGGCAACCAGGACACCGGCCTTGGCGAATTCGGTGGTATTGAGCACGAAATCGTCCCTCGGTTCGCCATCCGGCCCGCGGCGCATGTCATGAAACAGGAATTGGCCATGATCGGTGCTGCGCGGTGCGCGCATGAACCGAGCCGGGATGATCTGGTCGGTATCGATATTGGCCAAAGTCAAGGAAGCAGCGACGGTGTCGAGTTTGCGGAAGGCTTGCATCGTTTGCTCCTCAGGCCAGATCACGGACATCGGTGATCCGGCCGGTTACCGCCGCCGCCGCCGCCATCGCCGGGCTCATCAAATGGGTTCGGCTGCCCGGTCCCTGGCGGCCCTTGAAATTGCGGTTGCTGGTTGAGGCGCAGCGCTCTTGCGGTGGGGTGATGTCGCCGTTCATCCCGACGCACATCGAGCAACCCGTGGCCCGCCACTCGAACCCGGCCTCGATGAAGATCCGGTCCAATCCCTCGGCTTCGGCTTGAAATTTTATCAAGGTCGAGCCGGGGACGATGATCGCCGGTACCGCGACCTTGCGGCCCTTGGCGATGACGGCGGCGGCGCGTAGATCCTCAATCCGAGCGTTGGTGCAGGAGCCGATAAAGACCCGGTCGACCGCAATATCGGTTAGTGCGACGCCCGGCTTAAGTCCCATATAGGCAAGAGTGGCCTCAAGTGCGCTGCGGCGTGATGCGTCCGGCTGGTCGGCGGGATCTGGCACCCGGCCGGTGATCGCCAGAGTTTCCTCGGGGCTGGTTCCCCAGGTGACCGAGGGCGCGATATCCGCCGCGTCGACATGAACCTCGCGGTCGAACCGGGCGCCGGTGTCCGTTACCAGGGTGCGCCAATCCGCCACCGCCCGGTCCCAATCGTCACCGTCGGGTGAAAAGCGCCGGCCTTTCAGATAGGCGAAGGTTTTTTCGTCCGGCGCGATCATCCCGGCTCTTCCCCCGGCTTCGATCGACATGTTGCAGACCGTCATCCGCCCTTCCATCGATAGCGCGCGGATCGTCGAGCCGGCATATTCGATCATCGTGCCGGTGGCGCCATTTGCCCCGATCACCGAGATCAGGTGCAGGATCACGTCCTTGGCGACCACGCCCGGACCAAGAGGTCCGTCGACGGTGATCCGCAGAGATCGGGGCTTTTTTTGCCACAGGGTTTGGGTCGCCAGCACATGCGCCACTTCCGAAGCGCCGATCCCGAAAGCGAGGCAGCCGAGCGCGCCATGGGTCGCCGTGTGGCTGTCGCCGCAGACCAAAACGATGCCAGGCAAAGTGATGCCCTGCTCCGGTCCGACCACGTGAACGATTCCCTGTTCCGGGTCGCCGATGCCGTAAAGCCGAATACCCGTGGCCTTGGTGTTGGCGGTAAGCCGTTCGATCACCTCGCGCCGGCTTGGGTCTTCATTGCCGGTTGCCGGGGCGTTGGTTGAGACATAATGGTCGGCGATGGCGACGGTGAGGTCGGGCCGGCGGACGCTTCGGCCCTGGGCCTTCAGCTTGTCGAAAGCGTGAAAAGACCCCTCGTGGCACAGATGCCGGTCGATCGACAGCAACGTGGTGCCATCCTCGCGTTCCAGGATCGCGTGGCGCCGCCAGATCTTCTCGAACAAGGTTGTCGGTTGGCCGGCAGCTTCGGATTTTTGTGTGCGGTTCGATTGAGACATCACTCTCGCCGTTCTTCGGTGCGGGTGTTTTCAGGCGCCGGTTTTTACCACGACCGGCAGGCCGGCGACCATCAGCAACACGGTATCGGCGTCGCCGGCAAGGTCTTGGTGCAATCGGCCCGTCAGATCGCGAAACCGGCGCGCCATGGCGTTTTCCGGCACAATCCCAAGGCCGACTTCGTTGGATATCAGGATCACCGAGCCGGCGGCAGCGACCAAGGCCTCACGCAGGAACCCCGATGCCTCGGGAATGTCCTGCTCGGCGTGCATCAGATTGCTTAGCCACAAGGTCAGACAATCAACCAGCAGCACCCGGTCCGTCGCGGCGTTGCCGGCGATGGCGCCGGCCAGATCGAAGGGCGCTTCGACATCCCTCCAACCCTGGCCTTGCCGGCGATCTTGGTGCGCGGCGATCCGTTCGCGCATCTCATCGTCCCAAGCCTCGGCGGTGGCGATATAGACCGGATCAAGCCCGCTGGCGAGGGCCAGGTCCTCGCCATGCCGGCTCTTGCCGGACCGGGCGCCTCCAAGAATTAGGGTGATGCGGGCCATGCTGCTTGGCGGGCTCAGCGAACCCGGCCCTGGGCCCGCGCCCGGGGGTCGCCGGCAGCGGTGACTGTTCCGTCCGGTCCGGCATGGATCGCCTGCACCACGCCCATCGACGTGTCGCGCCCTGGGAAGACACGAAAATCCAAGCCCAACTTGTCGGCCAAGGGTCTGGCGACCGGCTCCAGTTCCTCGTCGGCCATCAGGGTTTCGACTTCCGCATGCAGTTTCGGCTCGTCGATGGCCTGGACGATCGATTTGCCCTGAACCTGAACCCGGTGCAGCATCTGCATCAGTGAGGTCGGGATCCGGGTAGAACCGGAGGCGCCGATCGCCATCGCCGCCTTGCCGTCGCGAAACAGCAGGGTTGGCATCATCGAGCTGACCGGCCGCTTGCCGCCGATGACCTGGTTCGGGTTGTCCGGCCAGGGGCTGAACAGCGCCATTTGGTTGTTCAGCAGAATCCCGGTGCCCGGCACCACGACGCCGGAGTGATTGTTGTTGGAATAGGTGATGCAGGCGGCATTGCCGGCGACGTCGAGGGTGCACAGACTGGTGGTTTCCGAGGATTCCCCCGAGGATGTGGCGATCGGTACGAAAGCGGGATCGCCGAACCCGGTGCGCCGGGCCTCGAACATATGCAGCATGGCGCGCGCCAGGGCTTCATGGGTTTCCGCCTCGCCTTGCGGTGATTGGCGGGCCAGGGCGTTGAGGCCGGCGAAGACCAGCGGTCCGGTGGACGGCGGCGGTATGGTGGCGACATCCAGGCCCTTGAAGTTACCGCGCGCCGGTTTGCGCCAAAGGGCTTTGTAGTTGCGCAGGTCTTCATGGCTCAGGAAACCGTCATGGGCGCGCATCTCGGCGATGATCGCCTCGGCGATCGGGCCTTGGTAAAACGCGTCGGCCCCCTCTTGCGCGATCAGCCGCAGGGTGGCGCCATAATCGGCGTTGATGATCCAGTCGCCCTCAGCCGGGGCTTCGGTCTCCGACTTCAGATAGAGCGCCCGACAGGCTGGCGTCTGGTTCAGCATGGCGATGGTGCGGCCCATTCTGAGCGCGCCTTTATACGAGACCGGATAGCCGCCCTCGGCCAACTCGATCGCCGGGGCGAACAGTTCGGCCATCGCCAGCTTGCCATAGCGGTCATGCATTTCGGCAAAGCCGCGTAGGGTTCCTGGCGTCGCGACCGCGCGGTGACCGACCTGATTGTGCTGACCCTTGACCCGGATCACGTACTCGCCCTGGGCCGTGTTGGTGGCATAGAGCTGATAGCGTGCGGCGGTTGGCGCGACGCCGAGAAAATCGATCGCATCGGTACGTCCACTGGCGGCATCATGAACGATCATGAAGCCACCCGCGCCGATACCGCAGTCCAGAGGCTCGACCACGCCCAGCACATGGGCCGCCGCGATCGCCGCGTCGATGGCGTTGCCGCCGGCCTCCATGATCCGGATCGCTGCATCGGCGCCGGCTGCGTTGGCGGCAGCGGCGGCGCCGATCGTTGGTATGGCGGTCTCGTATCCGGCCCAGCTTCTGTCGAGCACCGGTTTCTCCCTGATAATCGCTCTGCATCATATTGAAGGAGAGAGAGGTTCACAATTCATGCCGCGCCACGGGGGGCTGGTCCGTCAGTGATTCGGCTCTGGTCGTTATCGCGCCCCAAGGCTAAGGGCGCTTGAACGCGGCCCCGCATGAGGCTATCCAGAACCGGTACAATTCCTTCATCCATTGCAGATCGAGGCAGGCTTGTGAGTGAGAGATTATCCGCCCTGGTCCTAAGAGACAGCGGCATGAATCGCGACGACCTTTTGGCAAGCAAGCTGAGCACGGACTGGGACCTCGCGATCCTCAGCACCCGGACCGAGCGCGCGGCGGTTATCGAGGCCGCCAAGCGGGTGGACGCCATCGTCGGTGGCCGGATCCCCGGCGGCATTCCCCAGGACGCCCGGCTTCGGCTCTATCAGGCGCCGTTCACCGGCTATGATTGGATTACCGCGCCGGACCTTCCCAAGGGCGCAGTGTTCTGCAACACCCATGAGCACGAGACGACCATTGCCGAACATCTGCTCGCCGCGATGCTGGAATGGCAGACCGGGTTGATGCGCGAGACCGATCCGTTGATGCGCTCGAAATCCTATAGCGGGCGCAACATCAACCGGGGGCCGCATCATCTGGAATTGCGCGGGACAACCGTCGGGATCATTGGCTATGGCCAGATCGGCCGCGAGGTGGCGCGGCGCTGTAAGGCCTTCGATATGAAGGTGATGGCGGTCTCGCGCACGATCCGTGACGAGCCGGACCTGGTTGACTGGTACGGCACGGTCGACCAGCGCGGCGTCTTGCTGGCTGAGAGCGATTTCATCATTTGCTGCGCGCCGGGCGGCGCCGAAACCCAAGGCATGATCGACGCCAAGGCCTTTGCGGCGATGAAACCCGACGCGGTGATCGCCAATGTCGGGCGCGGCGAGGTGATTGATGAAGCGGCGCTCTATGGGGCGCTTGCCTCCCGGCGCATTCGCGGCGCGATCATCGATGTCTGGTACACTTATCCGTCCGATGACGCGCCGAACCCCTGGCCGTCGAAATTTCCGTTCCAGAAACTCGATAACATCATCATGTCGCCGCATAACTCGG
>JAQBUJ010000134.1 GCA_027623845.1 Pseudomonadota bacterium | reverse complement strand
AGCCGCTCTGCCGGACGGACGCCTTGAACTGCGCTGGCCGCCGTTGGATTTCCGCGGGCTGTTCGCGGAATGGCCATGGTTGGCCTGGCTGGGTTTATTCGTCCGCCGCGGATCATGGGAATTTTCCGGATTCCGGTAGCGTTGGCCACGCTGCTTTTGCGGCGAGCGCTTGGTCGTGCCGGGATCGTTGGCGATTTCTATTGAATGGTACGGGTGGTCCTCGAAGACCGGCACGCTCTGACGGATGGTCTTTTCGATATCCTTCAGATAGGCGCGTTCCTCTAGATCGCAGAACGAGATGGCGATACCCGCCGCGCCGGCCCGCGCCGTGCGGCCGATCCGATGCACATAGCTTTCCGGATCATTCGGCAACTCGAAATTGATGACGTGGGTGACGCCGTCCACATCGATGCCCCGGGCCGCGATATCGGTCGCCACCAGAGCCCGGATTTCGCCGTTGCGAAAGGCATCCAGCGCCCGTTGCCGGGCATTCTGGGCCTTGTTGCCGTGGATGGCGTCGGTTTCGATCCCATGGCTTTGCAAATGTTTGGCGACGCGGTCGGCGCCGTGCTTGGTGCGGGTGAAGATTAGCACCCGCTTGATCGCCTCGTCGTTCATCAACTCGCTGATCAGCGCCCGCTTTTTGTCCTTCTGCACGAACAGCACCCGCTGCTCGACCTTCTCGGCGGTGGTCGCGGTAGGCGCAACCTCGACCTGAACCGGATCCTGCAACAGGGTTCCGGCCAATCCTTCGATGGTTTTCGGCATGGTGGCCGAGAACATCACGGTCTGACGCCGCGACGACAGGTTTTTCACGATCCGCTTCACGTCGGGAATAAAGCCCATGTCGAGCATGCGGTCGGCCTCGTCGAGAATGAACACCTCGACATTTTCCAGCATCACGTGACCCTGATTCATCAGGTCCAGCAGGCGACCCGGCGTCGCCACCAGGATGTGAACGCCCTGGGACATCATTTTGATCTGCGGACGGATCGACACACCGCCGAAAACCACGCCGCAGCGCAAGCCCAGATAGCGGCCATAGGTTCTCAGGCTGTCATGGATCTGTCCGGCCAGCTCACGGGTCGGCGCCAGGATCAGCGCCCGCGGCCGCCGGTGGTCCGGCTTACCGGGTTCCTTGCCGAGACGGTTCAGCAGCGGCAGCGCGAAGGCCGCCGTCTTGCCGGTGCCGGTCTGAGCGACGCCCAACAAGTCGCGCCCTTCGATCAGCGATGGAATGGATTTCTGTTGGATTGGGGTTGGCGTGGTATAGCCTTCGTCCGCGATGGCGCGAAGGATCGACGGGGCTAATTCAAAGCCCGAAAACTCGGTCATATGGTCTTTTTCTTTCTCGATCAAACGTCATGCTCTCCCGTTCCGTTCACGGGACGGCGAGCGCGCAAGCACAATGCAAGCATTTTCGACACAACTCGCAAAACCAGCAGTTGGTCTAACGAAACGCCTACATTTGTCGGAAAGAAACGGGGCCGGTTTTAAATTTTGGGAACCGGCGATCGATCGAAATTCGACCTTGAAGGAGCATCGCTGGGGCCACAAAGGCGCGTGATGCGTCGACAAGTCAAGACAATTCGTCCGGCTCGCCATTGGTGGGCCGGAATTTCCTACTCAGGATTCAATGCCTTAGGGGGTAATTTAGACAGCGGCGATGGACTTGATCTTGGCCCGGCGCTGGCCGGAACGCTGGGCGATTTCGTTGTCCTGGTCCTCGATCGCGGTCCGTGCCAGATCCTTGATCGCATCTCCAAAGGACAAGTCGAGCAACTCGTTGGCGATCCGCCGGTTGGAACTCACCGTGCCGTCTTCATAGGTGACATTGAACATCATGAACGCGGGTCCGCCCTTACCGCTGGATTTTTTACGCGCCATCATTGCGTCCTCTTGTGATTTAGAGCGTATCGTGAGTGAGTGTGGACAAGGTTCGTCCACAGGAGAGTTCGTGAATCCGCTCTACGCTTAAAAATTAGAGCAATTTCACCGGTTCGTGAAATCGTTGGAAACAATTCCGCTCATTCCGGATCTGCTCTAGGAAAAGCCAAAGCATTCCCCAGCATGCCCCTGTCATATTGATAGCGGGCGGGAGACTCAAGTCCCGATTCGCAATAGACGCCGCTGGCGCCGGGGTCACGCCCCAAGGTGGGGCACGGCCCAGGGTCAGGCCCCAGGGTCAGGCTGTCGCCGCGACCTGCAGGTCAAGTTCGGCGATCATCTGGTCGCGCATGACGAATTTCTGGATCTTGCCGGTCACCGTCATCGGGAAGGCGTCGACGAAGCGGATATAGCGGGGGATTTTGTAATGCGCGATCTGCCCCTGACAGAAGGCGCGGATTTCGTCCTCATCCACCGTCTCGCCATCGACCAACAAAATCCAGGCGCAGAGCTCCTCGACGAATCTAGGGTCGGGGACGCCAATGACCTGCACGTCGGCGATCTTGGGGTGGCCGTAGAGGAATTCCTCGATCTCGCGCGGATAGACGTTCTCGCCGCCGCGGATCACCATGTCCTTGACCCGGCCGACGATGTTGCAGAAGCCTTCGACGTCCATCGTCGCCAGATCGCCGGTATGCATCCAGCCGGCGACATCGATCGCCTCGGCGGTGCGCTCGGGATCGTCCCAATAACCCTGCATGACGTTATAGCCTCGGGCCAGCAACTCGCCGGTCACCCCCGGCGCGACGATGCGACCGTCATCATCGATGACCTTGGCCTCGACATGGGGAAACACCCGGCCAACCGTCGAGACCTGCTTTTCGATCGGGTCATCGGTTTCGCACATAGTGATCACCGGGCTGGTCTCGGTCATGCCGTAGCCGATGATCATTTCTGAGCAGTGCATCTCGGCAACGACCTTCTTCATCACCTCGATCGGGCAGGGCGATCCCGCCATGATCCCGGTGCGCAGCGACGACAGATCAAACTCCGCAAACCGGGGATGCGCCAGCTCGGCGATGAACATGGTCGGCACCCCGTGCAGCGCCGTGCAGCGCTCCTCATGCACCGCCTCCAGCACTGAGAGCGGATCAAAAGCCTCGGCGGGATAGATCAGCGCCGCGCCATGGGTCAGGGCCGCGATATTCGACAGCACCATGCCAAAGCAATGGTAAAGCGGCACCGGCACGCAAAGCCGGTCTTTCGAGGTGAGCTTTAACCCCTCGCCGGTGAAATAGCCGTTATTGAGAATGTTGAAATGGGTTAGCGTGGCGCCCTTTGGAAACCCGGTGGTGCCGCTGGTGAATTGAATATTGATCGGATCATCGAATTGCAGGGTGGCCGCGAGATCGACGATGCGTTGGTGGTGGGTCTGCTTGGCCAGGCCGGCGATGTCGTCGAAGCCGTAGAAGCCCTTCGCCGCCTCGCCGCCGATCTGAATCACGCTGGCAAGGTGCGGCAGGCGTTGGCATTTCAAAGCCCCCGGCGCACATCCGTCGACTTCCGGCGCCAACTCGCGCAGCATCGCCACATAGTCGCTGGACTTGAAGGATGTCGCCAGGATCAGCGCCTTGGCCGCCACCTTGTTGAGCGCATATTCAAGCTCGGAGACCCGATAGGCGGGGTTGATATTGACCAGGATCAAGCCGGCCTTGGCGGTGGCGTATTGGGTGACCACCCATTCCGCGTTATTCGGCGACCAGATGCCGATCCGATCCCCCGGCTCCAGCCCGAGCGCCAGCAACCCGGCGGCGAAGGCGTCGACCTGGCGCTGCAGATCGCCATAGGTCCAGCGGACGTTTTGATGACGCACGATCAACGCATCACGATCGGCCCATTTCCCGGCCGCCGCATCGAAATTCACCCCCAGGGTCTCGCCCAGCAACGGCTTGTCGCTGGCGCCGTGAACATAGCTTTGATGCAGCATGCCGTTTCCCCGTTTCCATCCTTAGCCGAAGCTTACACAATCCGTGTCTGAGCCAACAGGCATGAGCTGTCCCTCGGTCCGCGCCCGTCAAACGGCGGTGGGGTGCGGCGGCGGCGGGGCCGGCAGGGGGGGCGGCTTTCGGTGCAAACATCTCGATCTGAGATATCGCGATATCCCGTGCTTGGTTCCGGCGGGCGGCGTGAAGGTTTATCATGGCCGGACCAGCAACTTGCGACAGGAACCGCGCCATGCTTGACGATCCACCGCTTTTAACCGTCAAACGCCCGAGCCGCCGTCCGACCCAGGCGCAGATCGACGCTTTTGCCGGGGCGATGACCGGCAATGTCGTCGATTGCATGAATGGGCGCGGGGCGATGGCGTACACGATCAAGCCGCATGATCCTTCAATCGCGGTGACCTGCGGACCGGCGCTCACCTGTTTCGCCTATCCGGCCGACAATCTGGGGGTGATCGTCGCCACGCATCTGGCTCAGGCCGGCGATGTCATCGTCTGCGCCAACGACGCCTATACGACCACGGCGCTGGTTGGCGATCTGGTCTGCGGCATGATGAAGAACAAGGGCGTCGCGGCGCTGGTCACCGACGGGATGATCCGCGACCAGGTTGGGATTGAACCCTGGAAACTGCCGGTTTTCCATCAGGGCGTCACGCCGAACTCCCCGGCCAAGAACGGCCCGGGCGCCGTTGGCCTGCCGATCACCATCGGCGGCGTGACGGTCGAGACCGGCGATATGATCGTCTGCGACCGGGACGGCGTGGTGGTGGTGCCGTTCGAGCGGATCGACGAGGTCGCGGCGCAACTTCCCAAACTGGTCGCCGCCGAGGCCGAGGTCGAAGCCAAGGTGAAGGCCGGCATGTCGGAACCCGGCTACATCGCCGAAATGATGGCGTCGAGCCAAACCCGCTATGTCGACTAAGGCGGCATGACGCAGCGCTTTGCGTGGATGGCCGAGAGGCCGATCGCCCGGTATCTGCGAAAGCGCGTCCGAAACCGAACTACGGGATCGCCCCTCGCAACCCGGTCACCAAGGCGTAATAGTCCGGATCATCCGGATCGATCAGGCCGTGGCGGATCAGAAAGTCGATTATCACCAGGTTGCAATTGAACTTAAAACCATCCAGCGAGGAGCGGACGATCTTGGCCACCTCGCCGATCGGTAAGAGCTGAAAGCTCTCGACTTCACCATCGAAAGGCTGGGGGAGGAAACGTGCCGGTAGCGCCAGGTCGTAGACATACATGGCGTGCCGGCGCAGCCCGCCCTCGACCTCCATGGTGTAGCTGATCAGGCTGACCGGTCGCGCCAAGCGGGCCAGGTCCGCCGGAATATCGGCCTCTTCCTGGCATTCCTTCAGCACGTTCTCGGCGACCGATAGGGTCGCGGGCTGACCTCCGGCTACAATGTTGTCGAGTTGACCCGGGAACGTCATCTTGCTCAGCGCCCGCCGGGCGATCCACATGGCCAGCTCATCGCCTCCGCCATCGTTGCCGCCGCCGCCAACCGTGCCGTTCAGATGAAAGCCGGTGCTGATGATGCCGAAGGCGCTGGCCGCGCCTCGATCGATGGTCATCAAGGACCGACCGCCGACTCGCTCGGCCACCGCATAGGGCTCAAGGCGTTGGGGACCGCCGATCCCCTCCTCGCGCAGCTTGGCCAGGACATCCTCAAGCGCGGCGGTACGCTCCGACGGCGTCTGCAGCGATGGCGAAAGCATCAATCCGCCGGCGCCGGTCTCGAAGACATCCGGAAAATCCCGCAACCGTTTGGCAAGCGCCGGTCGCACATAGCCGGCCCGCCCGGCGCCGATGAACCAGGGAACAAACCGCGTTAGATCATGGGCGTTGCAGCGCCGGATGTGGTCGAGAAAATTCATTGTCGACGAGGCCTCTGGTTAGAACCAGAGGACCCTGCCGAGCAAACTCGACCCCGTCAATACGCGCTCCGGGGCAATACGCGCGCCGGGGCTCAGGCGTAAAGTTTCTCGCTGGTCAGTACGCTGATCACCGAGACCATGGAGCCGATGCTCGCCGCGACGTGATTGATCTGCTGATGCGTAAGGCCGGTGACCTGAAGGTCGATGGTCAAGCTGGGGGCCGAACCGGTCGGATCTTCAAGATCGCTATGCCAGCGGCTGGGAATCAGGCCACGCTTGGCGAACAATTCCAGCACCCGCGGCATCACGCCGGGGTCGGCATCCGCCTGGATGGAAAAGCAAGCGGTAACGAAAGTCGCCGAATTGGAAGGCGCATTGGAAGGCGCATTGGAAGGCGCATTCGTTGACGATGTCATTAGGGAATTGGGCGGGGTGAGGTCGGGGGGCAGTCGATCATGTCGCATGGCTGGGCAGCTCCGGTCCGATCAGATGTCGATGAATCAGCGTGAGGCCGGCTCTCTAGGAGAACCGGGGTGCTAATTCGCCGGGCAATCGTCCGACCGTATGAGGTGTCCATAACCATGGCCGGAAAACTAGGCCGGCAGCGGCGATTTGTCAAGATTTTTGGCGCATTGGCGAAGTCCGCAACAGGCTTGATCGCCGGCGCCAACCTGTCTCAGAACGGAATAAGCCGCTCCAGCGCCTGGTTGAGCTGGCTCATCAGAACGTGGTCGCCGAGCGGCGCGTCGGGGTGATAAACCCGGGCCAGTTGGCGAAACCGGCTCCGGATACTGGCGCGGTCCGGCATCGCGAAGGGAGAAAAGCCCAGCGCGTGCAACGCCTCGCCGCGCGAGGTCACGCCATTCTCAAGCGGTCGCAGCGCGATGGTGTCGATGATCCGGCGCAGGCTTTCTATCTCGTCGGACTGACGGTCGCTGGCCCGGCCGGTTTCCGCCTTGGCCTGGCGATCGGCGTCGTTTTCCACCGCGATTTCCTGTTCGCCAGCCGCAAGATCGAGCGCCAGTGACAACGCCCGACGCAGCTCGGCCATGTCGTGACCCGCGGGCAGCCGTAACTGTAGGCGGGGCTTGCGCTTCAAGGTCCGGCCCTTGGTCGGCCCGGATCGCAGTTTCACGATTTCCCGGTCTTCGGGGCTTGGTTCGCCCGGATCAACCGCCCGGGCCAGCGCGTCTTTTGGTATCAGCAACAGAACCGCGCGGGCCAAATCACCGGCGCTCACGCCGCGCCGCGCCGCCAAAGCCATCACCTTGTCGCGGAAAGTCGATGAACAGGGCAGCACATAGGCGCGGCCCCGCGGTTCCGCCGATAGATCCACCTGTCGTTCTGCCCGCCCTTTTGTCCGGCCTTCTGCCCGTCCGTCTGCCCGTCCGTCTGCCCGTCGTTCCGCTCGCGGGGGCGCCGATTCGGTCTGCCTGGATCGCCCGAATGTTGCGGCGTTATCGTCGGGCATGATGCTCGTCTCAACAAATTGAGTATTCAGGCGAATTTAATACCAGATGTAGCTCAGCGTTGAAAGACAATGCCCGCCGAGGATCGGTTTTTAACCCGAGCCATCGTGGTTCCGATTGCCGGTCGCCGGGAGCGGCACTATATCCTTCTTATGAATACGACGATTGTCATTCTCCTGATCGTTTGCCTGGTGCTGGTGCTCGGCACCCTGGCGACCGGATTGATCTCCATGGCGCGGGGCGGGGCGAACGCGCCGAAGCGCTCCAACACCTTCATGCGCTATCGTGTGGTGTTCCAGGGGATCGCGCTGTTGCTGGTGGTGATCCTGATGGCGATCGCCAAGGACTGACAGTTCTCAACCCGCATTTCCCAGGTGAACCGTTCATTTGACGCCAGCACTGCGCGATTATGG
>JAQBUJ010000133.1 GCA_027623845.1 Pseudomonadota bacterium | reverse complement strand
CCCCGCCGGCACCGCGATCATCACCGACGGCCGGGTCTGGCACGGCACTGGCGAGAACCGCACGAACGACGATCGCACGGCCATGATCCTGACTTACTGCGGCCCGCAATATCGCCCACAGGTCAACTACACCGTCGCCTTGGACCGTGAAACACTGGCCAATGCCTCAGACCGGCTGAAGACCCTGTTCGGTCTCAAGGTCTGGTGGGGCTATGGCCGAACCGGCAATCCAAGCGTCGACTTCATCGATCCGAATAAGACCGCATTGGGCGAGCTTCGCCTGAACTGATCGCACCAGCGATAGGGAGACGACATCATGGGCAAGGCCCTAGACGGTATTCGCGTCATCGACATGACTCACAACCAGGCCGGTCCCGCCTGCACCCAAATGCTCGCCTGGCTTGGCGCCGACGTGATCAAGCTGGAGGAACCGGGCAAGGGTGACGTCGCCCGCACCAACATGAAGGACAAAGCCGACAGCGACAGTCTGTTTTTTCTGATCCTCAACGCCAATAAGCAAAGCCTGACCCTCAACCTGAAAACCGATGAGGGCAAAGCGCTATTTAAGGAGGTGATCGCGTCGGCCGATGTGCTGGTCGAGAATTTCAGCCCCGGTGCGCTCGACCGCCTCGGCCTTGGCTATGACGTGCTCTCCAAGGTCAACGAACGGCTGATCTACGCCACCATCAAGGGCTTCGGCACCTACGGGCCCTATAGCGGATTCAAGAGTTTCGAGCCGGTCGCCCAAGCCATGGGCGGCGCGATGTGCGCCACCGGCTTCCCGGAAAACCCACCAACCTTTGTCTGGCCGGCGATCGGCGATTCCGGCACCGGCATGCATATGGCGATCGGCATCCTCGCCGCCCTGCAGCAGCGCCATACGACCGGCAAGGGTCAGGAGGTCGAAGTCTCGATGCAGGACAGCGTGGTCAACATCATGCGGATCAGCCTGCGCGACCATCAGCGCCTGGGCGGGGTGCAGCCTCGCACCGGCAATCAGCTCGGCCGGAACGTGCCCGGCTCGACCTATCCCTGCGCGCCGGGCGGACCCAACGACTATATCTTTGTCTTGGCCCAGCAGCAGATGTGGGCGGCGTTCAGCACCGCGATCGAACGCCCCGACATCATCGATGATCCGCGCTACAACAATTTCGAGGCGCGTTGGGAAAACCGCGAGGCCTTGAATGCGATCATCGAGAGCTGGACGATGACCAAGACCAAATACGAAGCGATGAAGATCCTTGGCGACGCCGGCGTGCCTTGTGGCGCCTGTCAGGACACCGCCGAGATCCTCGAAGATCCACACTTGGCGGAACGAGGGATGATCATGGACCTCGATTATCCGCCGCGCGGCACCTACAAGATGGTCGGCTGCCCGATCAAACTTTCCGCCTCGCCGGCGGATATCAAGCGCCCACCGATGCTGGGCGAACATACCGACACGCTGCTCGGCGATATCTGCGGCACCGACCCCCAGGAACTCGCCCGATTGCATGAAACAGGGGTGATCTGAGCGGCGAGCCGAGCCGCGATCCCATTTGAGATTTGCCGACATCGCGGCGGCGATTCCCGCCTCGGCCCTTCACCAACCCAACCAAACCGGCGTATTCTACGGCCTTCGGTGTTGAATAGTGATGATGGCGGGGCCGGCAAGCGCGCGGGACCGCCCCCAGGGAGACCCGTCCCATGTCCATTGCGATCAAACAGCTTCACCCGCATTTCGTTGGCGAGATAAGCGGCCTCGATCTTCGCCAACCGCTGACCCCGGATCAGGCGACGGCGGTTGATCAGGCGCTGGACCGGTTCGGCGTGCTGGTTTTTCACGGCCAGGACATCACCGATGAACAACAGCTGACCTTCACTCGGAATTTGGGTGCGATTGAATTGGCGATCGGCGGTAACGTGACCAAGCCCGAGGAGCGGCGCCTGAGCGTGCAGATCGGCGACGTCAGCAATCTTGATCAGCATGGCAAGGTGCTGGCCAAGGACGATCGCCGCCGGATGTTCAATCTCGGCAATCGGCTCTGGCATTCGGACAGTTCGTACCGCTCGACGCCGGCGAAATGTTCGCTGCTGTCCTGTCGGTCGAAACCAGCGACCGGCGGCAATACCGAGTTCGCCTTCATGCCGGCGGCCTATGATGCGCTTGACGCCGAGACCAAGGCGGAAATAGAGGATCTGGTAACCGAACATTCGCTGATCTATTCACGCGGACAGCTTGGCTTCGGCGGATTCACGCCTGAGGAGTTGAAAACCTTCACGCCGGTCCGCCAAGCGCTGGTGCGGTCCAATGATTTCACCGGGCGAAAATCGGTCTATTTATCGGCCCATATCGGCACCATCGTTGGTTGGCACATGCCCGAGGCCCGCGACTTCATCCGCGAATTGACCGAGCACGCGACCCAGCCGGAATTCGTCCATGCCCATGAATGGGCGGTGGGCGATCTGGTGATCTGGGACAATCGGCAATGCCTGCACCGGGTACGCCCGTTCAAGGATACCGATGAGCCCAGGGACATGCGCCGCACCACCGTTGCCGGTGTCGGCCCGACGACGCCGCAGGCGGCCGAGGCGGCCTGAACAGCCCATTCCAGAACCGAGGAGGCGCTTACATGAGCATCTCGATCAAGCAACTGCACGCGCATTTCGCCGGGGAAGTCAGCGGCATCGATCTTCGTGAACCCTTGACCCCGGATCAGGCGCGGGAAATCCACGAGGGGATGGATCGATATGGGATTCTGGTGTTTCACGACCAGGACCTGACCGATGATCAGCAGGTCGCCTACACCAAGAACTTCGGCGAGCTGGAACTGGCTATCGGCTCGAACGTGCTCAAGGCGAACGAGCGGCGCTTGCGGTTGGAAATGGCGGATGTCAGCAATCTTGACCAAAACGGCGCGGTGCTGGCGCGGGACGACAGACGCCGGATGTTCAATCTTGGTAACCGGCTCTGGCACTCCGACAGCTCGTTCCGGATAACGCCGTCGAAGTTTTCGCTGTTGTCCTGCCGGTCCGAGCCTCCGACGGGCGGCGATACCGAATTCGCCTTCATGCCGGCGGTCTATGACAGGCTCGATGCCGAAACCAAGGCGGAGATCGAGGGGCTGGTGACCGAACATTCGCTGATCTATTCGCGAGGCAAGCTCGGGTTCGAGGAATTCAGCGCCGAGGAGAAGAAAACCTTCGCGCCGGTTCGCCATTCCCTGGTCAGGACCAATGATTTCACCGGCCGTAAATCGGTTTATCTATCGGCCCATATCGGCACCATTGTCGGTTGGCACATGCCCGAGGCCCGCGACTTCATCCGAGAGTTGGTGGAGCAAGCGACCCGACGCGAGTTTGTCCATGCGCACAAATGGCGGCTCGGTGATCTGGTGATGTGGGACAACCGACAATGTATGCACCGGGTGCGCCCGTTCAAGGATACCGGTCAGGTCCGCGACATGCGGCGCACCACCGTCGCCGGCGTCGGCCCGACAGCGGAGCAGGCCACCGAACGCGCCGCCTGAACCCAACAAACATCGCGCCGGCCCTATAAAGTTTCTGCGGTTAAGAGTTCCTTCAGACCTCGACGGTAGGATAATCGCAAGACAACGGACCGATCGATCTCGCCTTCCCCCAACCCTGATCGGTTCGACGTCACAAACGGCGGTCCTATTCGTAGGGTCGCCGTTTTCCTTGCGGCAAGCCGTTTAAGGATGGCGGCTTGGCCGGACGCTCAGGGAATGGCAAACTGTCAGCGAGGTTGCAGATCCATTCTCAGGAGATCGGTCCCGTGCCCACCAAGGTCAAATTATTGCTCACCCTAGCGGTTATAGCGCTCGGCGCGTTCTGCGTCTGGCTCGAAGCCAGCTATGCCGACGCCTTGGTCGCCAAGGTGATCGCCGGCCTCACCGCCTTCCTGGTCATCGCGCTATGGATGTTCCCGGAAGCCGGCGTCAAGGACGGCGAACAAAAGGCTGAGTGAGTGTCCCCTGGGTCGGCAGAGGTTGGGCCAGGACGGGTTAGGCCTCAGCTTTTCCGGCTATCTCGCAGGAACGGATAAATCCGGGTGAAATCCGAACCCGGCTCAGCCGCTTCCAATTGAGCGAAACTTTCAGCAACCCCGGACGCCACCCGATCAACAGTGCCGGCATTGGCGACATTCTCGACGTAGAGGCGAACGTCCTTGGCCATCATTTTGCTGGCGAAACCACCGTTATAGGCTTCGTTGACTATCCGGTTGGGAAACTTGTCCATCGTCGCGGTGTTGCGTCCGCTGGAGACATTCACCACGTCGAGAACCGCCTTCATGTCGAGCCCATTGGCGGTCCCGAAGGCCATTGCCTCGCTGGTTGCCGCCATCGCGGTGGCGGACAGGAAATTATTCAGCAGCTTTACCGTCTGCCCTTGGCCAGCCTCGGGACCGACGTGAAAGACGTTCTTGCCAATGCATTGCAGCATGGCTTTCAGCCGCTCGTAGGATGCCGGCGCACACCCCATCATCACCGCCAAACTCGCGGCTTCGGCGCCGGCGATGCCGCCGGAAACCGGCGCATCGACATATTCGATGCCATGGGCCGCCAGTTTCGCCGCCGCCTCGCGCGCATGCGGAATGCCGATGGTCGAGGTATCGATCACGGTCTTGACCTTGCGATTCGGCGCGGCGATGAACTCCTCGGCGATCGCCAGCGTGTCCAGGCCCGCAGGCACCGAAAGAATCACGGTTTCCACCGCTTGGGCGACCTCGGTGTTGTTGGCGGCGATCTTCGAGCCCGCCGGCGCCGGCGCCGTGTTCATTTTGTCGGCGACCATCAGCGGATAACCACCCTTGGCCAGATTCGCCGCCATCCGGCTCCCCATGCTGCCGACCCCGATCCAACCCACCATCTCGGACATTGCATTCTCCCGTTCACTTGACCCACCGCCCGCGCGCGGCGGGACGCACTGTGTCGCCGCGGCCGGCCTGGGACAAGTACCCTTGCGCCGCCATGCGCCTTCGAAGCTATAGTGATCGGGCATGTGTTGCCCCGCGCTCCGGCCAGAATAACCGAGGCGGCAAACCTGGGCATCACGCCGAAACGTCACACGGAAGCATTCCTCAGAGGCATCACGATGAAATACGTCACGCTCGGCAATAGCGGTCTTGAAGTCAGCGCCATCTGCATCGGCGGTAATTCCTGGGGAGCGCGCGGGCGGCGCGCCTGGGCGCCGTTCGACGAGGCCGATAGCGCCCCATTCTTTCGACGGGCCTTGGACAAGGGCATTAACTTCTTCGATACCGCCGACGCCTATAACCTTGGCGAGAGCGAACGGATCATCGGCGAGACGCTGATGAGTTATGCGCCGCGCGACGAACTGGTGATTTCAACCAAGGTCGGCCTGGCGATGGCCGATGGCCCGAACCAGTCCGGGCTCGGCCGCAAGCATCTGCTGAAAAGCATCGACCAACAGCTCAGCCGGCTGAAGACCGATTATATCGATGTCTACCAGGTGCATCGTCTCGACGGGGTAACGCCCCTGGAAGAGACATTGGAGACGCTGACCGATCTCGTGAAAGCCGGCAAGATCCGCTATATCGGCGGCTCGACCATGCCGGCCTACAAGTTCGCGCAGATCGTCACCCTGGCCGCCTGCAAGGGCTATGCCCGCCCGATCGCCATGCAGAATCTCTATAACCTGATCCAACGCGAGGAAGAGCGCGAGATGATCCCGCTCTGCCTGGAAGCCGGGGTCGGGTTGATCCCCTACAGCCCGCTGGCCCGCGGCGTCCTGGCCGGCAACCGGACCGGGGCAGGGTCCGGCGATACCGAGCGCGCCCGCGCCGACGCCAAGGCCGATCCGACATTGTTCCGCCCGTCGGACCGCAAAATCGTTGGGACCGTGCAATCTATCGCCAAACGTCACCAGGTCACGCCGGTCCAGATCGCGCTGGCCTGGATGTTGTCCAAATCGGTGATGGCGGCGCCGATTATCGGCACCACCAAACTGAAACAAATCGACGACGCAGCGGCAGCGGTACACGTCCGCCTAAGCGACACTGAAATCGCGCGCCTGGAAAAACCCTATGAGTTTCGGGCGGTATAACCGCAATGATATGAATGGCGAATAGCGCCGCATCCCTGAGGGAAGTCGAACCAAAACCCGGGAAACGTTTCGACTTTAGGAGAAATGGTGCCCAGGGGCGGAGTTCGTTTCCCCTGCACAGCACCAGCACCCCTATCGATACAAGCTATATCAATAGGTTAACCATTCCTGTGGTTTGATCAAGAGGCACATTCTGTACATCAGTTTGTACATCAGTCTCAGGTTATCAATATGATTAGGGGTAGGCGGGGCCAGGCCACCCTAGGGCGTTATATATAGATCTGGATCCCGGCACTTATCGGAATTAACCCGTCAACACATAGGATGTGCCTAGGAAGCCATTTAAGAGTCACTGGGCGATGTTAGGACAATGCAGTAGGGGTGGACTGGGCGCTATGTCTAAAGGCTGTGTGTGACTCTTAAAATAGCGTTATGAGCATGTTTGATGGTGGTGTTGGGGCCCCACCCCTTGCTCATGTGATGTGGGCCTGATGGGGCCGCCAGGGCCACACCCCCCCTACCCGTACATTATGTATGGCTGCTGCAACGGATCAGGTACGAGGGGGGTAAACCACTTATTGATCAGTTGGGGTGACGCTGCTGGCTTGATGGGGCTGGCGAATACGAACCTCGAAGTACGAAAATGGCTCCTAATTCGTAGTTGGCCATCCTGATTAATCTCGTATTATCAATTGGTTAACCGATGGTGTAATTAGAAGGTATGGGCCCAATACGGCTAACTACACCACTAATTGATAGTGCGCGATATCCTGTCACTGCCTTACCGTAGATGCTTTGATACCAAAGTTTACATTCTCGGGTAATGAGCCAGACATCTTAGCGAACTTCATCTTATTCAGCTGAGAGATCACGACACCGACCACGTTCCCATTCTCATCGTAGATAGGACCGCCACTGTTGCCTGGCTGCAAAGTGGACGGATCATGCTTCGGGCGGCCGTCAGATGCAAGCTGATTGCATATGATGCCGATCCGAGGCACACTTTTTGGGTTGGGAGGATCCCACATGGTGGATCCTCGGCCTAGACTACTAAGTAAGCCCGGCTAAGCCCAGTTAAAGAGGGTGCTACTAAGAATTTAATTAGATATTAGCATTAAATCTTTATAGTGGATACTCTGGGGGGAATGAATGAAAACTTTATTAACTCTATTGGTAGCAATGGCTCTATGTGTAATAACATTTAAAGAATCATTAGCTAAATGTGAGTGGAATAATAGGGAATTGTTAAAAGCGACCCAGGGAGAAGGCTACTTTGATCACGCGGAAAGGGCTTATACTAGTATTGTTGATAGATTATCATCTACTTTTCCCTCAGATTTAGGAATTATATTTAGTAAAACATCTTCTGATTTTCAGGTGTTTTTATTCGAATTAGAGAGTGGTGGGCAGATTGATCCGATAGCGTTACGAGATAGTAATGGAACCGTGAAAAATTATGCGGTGATAAAAATAACGGATTATGAAGTAGATTTAGGAAGTATTATAACGCGTTTAGAGGGTCGCGTATGTGAAGGACGAGGTTTAGGTTCTTTTACTGGCACTCGCCAGAGAGACCGAGAAAGAGTAGTTATTGAAATTCATG
>JAQBUJ010000132.1 GCA_027623845.1 Pseudomonadota bacterium | reverse complement strand
ATCGGTGGCGCGACCTTCCATCAACTGCCGCCGGTGCGAACGGTCGATGACAATTTCAAAGTGCTGGTCGACGCCGATGGGATTCCGATCGACGACGCCTGGCGGGCGACCCGGCGCGACGCCCTGCTGGCGATCTTCGACCAAATAGCGCCCGATATCCTGCTGACTGAGCTCTTTCCGTTCGGGCGTCGCCAACTGCGCTTCGAGCTTTTGCCGTTGCTGGAACGCGCCCGCGCCGCCAGCCGCCCGCCCCGCATCGTCTGCTCGATGCGGGACATCCTGGTGACCAAGCCTCGAGCCGACCGCAACCTAGAGATCGTCGAGACGATCGAGGCCTATTATGACCGCATCCTGGTGCATGGCGACGCGCAGGTGGTCACGCTTGCCGAGACTTTCCCGCTACACGATAGAATCGCGCATTTGCTCACTTATACCGGTTACGTCCTCACCCCGTCGGATGTTGGCGACACCGGTACCGGCGGCACCGGCGAGGTGGTTGTTTCGGCCGGCGGCGGCGCGGTGGGGCGGGTGACGATACCGGAAGTGTTTCGGTTTCGTAACGAAACCTCGTTCAGCGATAAACCCTGGCGATTCATAACCGGTCACCACATGCCCGAGGCCATCGTCGAGACTTTGCAGGCCCAATCCGGCGCCGGAGTCGTGGTCGAACGCAGCCGCCCGGACCTGCCGGCGGTCATTGAACGGGCCGATCTGTCGATTTCCCAAGCCGGCTACAACACCATCGCCGAATTGATGGCCGCGGGCACGCCAGCGGTGGTCATTCCTTTCGAAGGCGGGATCGAGACCGAACAGCGCCGGCGCGCCGATTTGCTGGCCGAGCGCGGCCACTTGCAGGTGGTGCCGGAGGATCAGCTCACCGCCGGCGCCTTGGATCGGGCGATGCGGGCGGCGATCGCCGCAGGCCGCCGACCGATGAGCCATGTCAGGCTTGATGGCGCCGAACGCACCGCCGGCATCCTGAGCGATCTGGTGAAATCGGCATGAGCGGCCTGGAAGCCTTGAGCCGCGAGCTCGACCTCTGGAAAAGCGAGGGTTGCCAGGCCGGGTTCTGGTGGCGCGATGACGATCTCGGCGCTCCAACGGACAAATTGGAGCCGCTGCTTGGCGTCGCCAGCGACCTGGCGATGCCGCCTTTGCTCGCCGTTGTGCCGGATTGGGCGACGCCGGGGCTGGCGCGGCGGCTGGCCGGTTTGCCGGTCCGGGTGGCGGTCCACGGCAAGGCTCATATCAACCACCAAGCCGGGCGCGGCAAGAAATCGGAATTTGGCCCAAGCCGCCCGATCGCCGATTGTATCGCCGACGCCGCCGCCGGCAGGGCCCGGCTGGTCGATCTATTCGGCCCTGATCTGGTTGCGTGCTTCGTGCCGCCTTGGAACCGGATGGCGCCGGCGCTCGCCGAGGCCTTGCCAAGCCTCGAGTACCAAGGACTTTCAACTTTTGGAGCGCGGCGGGAAGAGGCCGGGGTTGCCGGCTTGAATTGGGTGAATACCCATGTCGACGTGATCAATTGGCGCGGCGATCGCGGCTTTGTTGGCGCTGATTGCATGGCCGCTAACCTTGCCGATCAGCTGACCGACCGACGGCAAGAACGCTGCGGAACCCAGCGCGCGCGCGATGAGCCGACAGGCATTCTCTCGCACCATCTGGAAATGACAGTTGATGATTGGCGGGGGTTTGCAATGGTCTGCTCCATACTGACGATGCACCCGGCGGCGAAAATGCTAGATTCGCGCGCATTGCTGATGGGGCGCTGAGAGGATCATGACCAACCATCGATATGCCATGAAGACACTGCGGGGGGACTATATCCGTGGCGGCATCGGCGTCGCCGTGACCGGCAGTCTTTTGGTCGGCGCGACCACGGTGACTATTTTTCAGTACCTACTGACCGCCGCCGCGCTTCTGTTCGTCGGGTTCGTGCTGCGCACTTGGCTGCGGCACCGGACGGTATTTGAGTTGAGTGAAGAGGGCGTTTGGGCAAACGGCCCCATGGGCAAGGCGCTGCGATGGTCCGAGATCACCGAGATCCGCTTACGCTACTTTTCCACGCAGCGCGATCGTAAGAATGGTTGGTTCCAGCTGACCCTCAAGAGCCCGGCCGGAAAAGTGTCGGTGGATTCCGGTTTGGACGGATTCGATGCCGTACTTGAGGCAACCGCGTCGGCGATACGCGTAAACCAGCTTGAAATTTCCGAGTCCACAGCAGAGAATTTCGCCGCCGCCGGATTTCCGGTTCGAGCGGCCGCAGCGCCGGAGTCGACGCAGAAAGACACCACGGGGGAAGAATGAACGACGGGGTACCGCCGCTTCTACGAATTCGCGACCTTGAAGTTGGTTTCGATTTACCGGAAGGCCATCTGGTCGCGGTAAACCGAGTCTCTTTTCAAGTTCAGGCCGGCGCTACCGTCGCCCTCGTTGGCGAGTCCGGCTCCGGCAAGACCGTGATCAGCCAGGCAATCATGGGTCTGTTGCCGCGAACCGCAAGGATCACCGGTGGCTCTATCCTTTTCGCCGATACCGACGCACCCGGCACGACCATCGACATCGCCCGGCTGAATCCTGACAGCCGGCGGATGCGCAACATCCGCGGTGGCAGGATCTCGATCATCTTCCAGGAGCCGATGACCTCGCTCTCGGCGTTGCACACGGTCGGCAGCCAAATCCAGGAAGCACTCGAATTGCACCGCAAGGTCAGTGGTCGCGAAGCAATAGAGCTGACAGTGGACATGTTGCGCATGGTCGGGTTTCCCGACCCCGCCAAGGGCCACAAGACCTATCCGTTCGAGCTCTCGGGCGGGTTGCGTCAGCGGGCGATGATCGCGATGGCGCTGATCTGCCGGCCGGCGCTGCTGGTCGCGGACGAGCCGACAACGGCGCTGGATGTCACCATTCAGGCGCAGATCCTGAAGATGGTCCGGGACCTTCAGGCCGAACTTGGCATGGCGATGCTGATGATCACCCATGATTTGGGCGTGGTCGCCAATATCGCCGACGAGGTCGTGGTGATGTATCGCGGCCAGATCATGGAAAGCGGCAGCGTCGAGGATATTTACCGTCAGCCCGAGCACCCCTATCTAAAGTCTTTGATGGCGGCGGTGCCACGCTTTGACATGGCGCGGGACGAGCGGTTGGTGCCGATCCGCGAGATCAGCTCGCAAACCGGGCTCCTATTGCAACCCGATCCGGAGACTCGCAAAGCCGAGGAGGGCTTGCAAGACACGCCAATCCTCAGGGTTGACGGCATCAGCAAATCCTTCTCGATTCGCAAGAGCGGTTGGTTTTCGTCCGATAACGCCAGTGTTCTGGCGCTGGAGGATGTTAGTTTCGAGGTTCGACGCGGCGAATGCCTCGGTCTGGTTGGTGAATCCGGTTGCGGAAAGACGACGCTCAGCAAGGTCATCATGCGGGCCCTGTCGCCGGACCAGGGGTCTATCCGCTATGTCGACCAGGACGGAGAAACCGACATCCTGGCCTTGGACGAAGGCGAGTTGATCGAATTTCGCAAGAAGATGCAGTTCGTCTTTCAGGATCCGTTCAGCTCGCTCAACCCAAGGATGACGGTGTTCGATCTGGTCAGCGAACCCCTGCTCATTCATCAGGTCGGCGACGATGCCTATCGCCGCGAGATGGTGCGTGAATTGATGCGCCTTGTCGGGCTCGATATCCGCCACCTGAACCGCTATCCACACAGCTTCTCCGGCGGTCAACGTCAAAGGATCGGCATTGCCCGGGCCTTGGCGTTGCGGCCTAGAATGTTGATCTGTGATGAGCCGGTTTCCGCCCTGGACGTATCGATCCAGGCCCAGGTGTTGAATCTGCTGAAGGACCTGAAGCAGGAACTCAACCTCACCTATATCTTCATTTCGCACAATTTGGCCGTCGTCGACTATATCGCCGATCGGATCGCGGTGATGTGCGCCGGTCGCCTGGTCGAGGTGGCGCCAAGAGAAGAGTTGTTTCGCAATCCCGTGCACCCCTACACTCAAGCTCTGCTAACCGCGGTGCCGGACCCCAATCTCGATCGTCCGCTCGATTTCAATGCAATCATGGACGGTCGTTGTTCGATACCCAGTGAGTGGGCGCCGCCTTTCACCGTCAGTGCTCAAACCCGGCCAACCCTAATCGATCTCGGCGGTGAACACTTCGTGCGCGCCGATGAATCAGCGCTCAGACTGAAGTTCGCCTCATGACCAAAAACGCCTTGTTCGTCGCTCTGGCCGGTCTGTTCGCCGCGTCCGCCCTCCTTCCGGTGGATACGGCACAAGGCTATACCGGGCCACCATCGCTAGAAGAGCAGGTACAGGCGGGGACCTTGCCGGCAGTCGACGATCGCC
This sequence comes from Pseudomonadota bacterium, assembly GCA_027623845.1. Classification (GTDB taxonomy): domain Bacteria; phylum Pseudomonadota; class Alphaproteobacteria; order Thalassobaculales; family Thalassobaculaceae; genus JADHLJ01. Next base: position 3,337 of record JAQBUJ010000132.1, on the reverse strand, counting down.
TGCCCGGCAATCCCCGGGTGGTCGATTTCGCCAAGCGCGGCCTGGAGATCGGCAAGCATGGCGGCCAGATACGAATGTTGATGGCCCGAGCCAAGGACACGCGTCAGATGACGGTTTACGGCTACGCCCGGCTGATCATCTATACGCCGGGCAGCTTAGAGTTGACGGCGGATATACTTGAATCATTCCAGGTCGAAGACGGTCGCCGCTTCACCTTCAGGCTGCGTGCGGGACATAAATGGTCTGATGGTCAGCCCTTCACCGCCGAGGATTTTCGTTATTGGTGGCAGGACGTAGCGAATAACCCCGACCTGTCACCGGTTGGCCCACCGTCGATTATGAAGGTCGACGGCGCGTTGCCCGAATTCGAGGTGCTTGACCCGCAAACTGTCCGCTATACTTGGCCGCAGCCAAACCCGGATTTTCTGGTCCGGTTGGCCGGCGCCAGCCCGCTCTATATTTATCGGCCGGCGCATTATCTCAAACAATTCCATGCGGCATATTCCGATCCCGAGACGCTGAAAGCCACGGTCGCCAAAGCGCGCCAGCGCAATTGGTCGGCGTTGCATAACAAACTCGACAGCCTCTACCGAAACGACAACCTCGACCTGCCGGTCCTGCAGCCCTGGCGGATCGTGACCAAGATCTCATCGGATCGTCTGACCTTTGTCCGCAACCCGTTCTTTCATCGGGTTGATCCGGCTGGCAACCAACTCCCCTACGCCGACGAATGCATCGTGCGAATCGCCAATAATAAACTGATCCCAGCCAAAGTAGGCACTGGCGAGGTCGACCTGCAGGCCCGCTATCTCCGGTTTGACGACTATACTTTCCTGAAGCAGGGAGAGGACCGTCAACCCTACACGACGCGGCTTTGGCGCACCGCGCGGGGCGCGCATCTTGCCCTGTTCCCGAATCTGAACGTGAGCGATCCAGTACTCCGGGCGTTGGTCCGCGACGTGCGATTCCGTCGCGCCTTGTCTCTGGCGGTAAACCGGCACGAGATCAATCAGGTGATCTATTACGGCCTCGGCCTGGAGGGCAATAACACCCTGTTGCCGGAATCCCCGCTGCATGATCCAAAGCACCAGGCCGCCTGGACGATTTTCAACCTCAAGGCGGCGAGCCGGCTGCTCGACGAAATCGGCCTGACCGAACGCGATAGTCGCGGTGTCCGTTTGATGTCTGATGGCCGGCCGTTAGACCTGATCGTCGAAACCGCCGGCGAAAGTACCGAGCAGACGGATATCCTGGAGCTCATTCATGACAGTTGGTTGGAAATTGGAATCAAGACTTATTCCAAGCCGTCCCAGCGCAACGTCTTCCGCAACCGGGTGTTTTCCGGCCAAACCGTTCTGTCGATCTGGTCAGGCGTTAATAATGGCCTCGCCTCCGCCAATAGCAGCCCGGCGGAATTCGTCCCGACGACACAACAAGCTTTGCAATGGCCGAAATGGGGCCAACATTTCGAGACCGGCGGCAAGGCCGGTCAACCACCGGATCTGGAGCCAGCGCGCGAGCTATTGAAGCTCTATTATGACTGGCGCGGCGCCCGTTCCGACTATGAACGGCGCGCCAGCTGGAAACGGATCCTTGAGATCAATGCCGATCAAGTCTATTCGATCGGGCTGATTTCCGGTGTGTTGCAGCCGGTGGTGGTTTCCAACGCCTTGCGCAACGTGCCGGAGAAGGGGGTCTATAACTGGGATCCCGGTGCTCATTTCGGCATTTATGGACCGGATACCTTCTGGTTCGACCAAGCCACAAGCGGCAAACCATAGGAGAGCCCAGACGTGTTTGCCTATGTGATCCGCCGCATTCTGATCATGATCCCGACTTTGATCGCGATTAGCGCAATCACCTTTATTATTATCCAGTTGCCGCCGGGCGACTATCTCTCGACCTATATCGCCGAGCTACAGAGCCAAGGCGAGAATGTCGATCAGGCCAAGATTGAGGCGTTGCGCGCGCAATACGGCCTCGACCGGCCGATGATTGAGCAATATCTAGTCTGGGTCCTGGGTCTGCTACAGGGCGATTTCGGGTTTTCCTTCGAGTACCAGCTACCGGTAACCGACGTCGTCGGCGACCGCTTGTTTCTGACCCTGGTGCTGAACTTCACCACCATCATCTTCATCTGGGTGGTGTCCTTCCCGATCGGGATTTACTCGGCGACACACCAGTACAGCTGGGGTGACTACGGCCTCACCTTCGTCGGCTTCATTGGCCTGGCGACACCCAATTTCCTGCTCGCCCTGGTGTTGCTCTATTTGGCGAATGTCTGGTTCGGCACATCGATCGGCGGGTTGATGGACCCGTCCTATATCGATCAACCCTGGAGCACCGGCAAATTGCTCTCGGTGCTGGAGCACCTGTGGGTGCCGGTCGTGGTGATCGGAACCTCGGGCACTGCCGGGATGATTCGCCGGTTGCGCGCCAATATGTTGGACGAGTTGCAGAAACAATACGTGGTCACCGCCCGAGCCAAGGGATTGGCACCGTTCAAAGTGCTGATCAAATACCCGCTGCGCACCGCGCTGAACCCGTTCATTGCCGATATCGGCAATATGCTGCCGCAAGTGGTTTCCGGCTCGGCCATCGTTTCGATGGTGCTTTCCTTGCCAACCACCGGGCCAATGCTGATCGCGGCGCTACAGAGCCAGGACATGTATCTCGCCGGCTCATTCCTGATCTTCCTGGCGATGCTGACCGTGGTCGGCATGTTCCTGTCCGATCTGGCGCTGGCCTGGCTTGACCCCAGAATTCGTCTCGGTGGGGGCGCAACCCGATGAGTATTTCTGAGCGTCGCGCGCCAACCCATTTCGTCAACCGGGAGCCGTTCGACCCGAACGTTACGGAAACTCTGACGCCAGAGCAGGAACGCTACTACATGGCCACCCAGTGGCAGCTCATGTGGTGGAAGCTGCGGCGGCATCGTCTGGCGGTGATTTCCGGCGCGGTCCTGGTGTTCATGTATTTCTCGGTGATCGTGAGCGAGATCCTAGCGCCCTATGGCCTCGGTTCGCGCCAGACCGATTTCATTTATGCGCCGCCCCAGGGCATCAATCTGTTCCACGACGGCGAATTCATCGGCCCCTTTGTCTATGGGCTGGACTACCAATTAAACATGCGAACCCTAAAGCGGGACTACACCGCCAATCACAAAAATGTACAGCCGATCCGTTTCTTCTGTTTTGGTGACAGTTACAAATTCTGGGGATTGTTTGACGGCAGTTTCCATTTGTTCTGTCCGGTCGAGGGCGGCACGGTGTTTCTGCTGGGCACCGACCGACTGGGCCGGGACGTGCTTTCCCGCGTCATCTACGGTACCCGGGTC
>JAQBUJ010000131.1 GCA_027623845.1 Pseudomonadota bacterium | reverse complement strand
CAGCGCTATTCGCCGTGTCCAGAGCCGCGAAGCTCGCGGTGTCGAGGTCACCCGGGTCGTTGAAGCCGCCGCGAGACACTGCGATCCGGCGGATCACCGCGCCGGCGGTCTCGACATAAGTGCCACCAGTCTTGTCGCCTTTGACATCCGCCGTGATGACACCCGCCGGCGAGGCACCAAGGGTGATGGTGCCCGCCGCTGTATCGACGGAGAACTGTCCCGCCACCGGGGTGCCGCCAACCTTGCTCAGCGCCTGGCCACGGTCATAAGCCGCCGTCACATCCTCGATCGCGCCGTCATGCACCTGGTAGAGCAGGCTGGCCGGATCGACTGGTACGGCTGATATGTGAAACACCCGGCCAAACACCAGAGGCTTCGGCTTACCCTTTAGTTCGACGCCTCCTTCCGAGCCGCCAGTGCCGGCATAGGTGGTTGCCTGGATTGGCAGATCGAGTTTACGCGAGAGATCCTGCAGCCGGACCGAGAGAGTGAGATCGCCGTAGTCGATATCCTCGGCCAGGCCGTCGAAGATCAGGCCGAAGTCGGCAAAGGCGAAACCGTCGCCGCCGAGATAGACCCGGGCGCGTCTGCCGTCCCAATTGTAGCCTTGCCAGCCATCAAGCCCGCCATCGGCGTTGTTCAAGGTCATCACGCCATAGTCCGGTATCGATCGCCCGCCAAGCGTGCCGCCCTGGAACAGGCTGCGCTCGAAGTTGAGGGCGGAGACCAGGCGGGGTTCAAAATACCGGTTCGCCGGCGCATCGCCCGGGTCGGTGGTAAACCCGGCATCACCGACATAAAGCGCAACGGTGCCACCGGTTCCCGGATCAAAAGGCTCCAGGATCGCCAGATAGCGTTTTTGCGCGAACGGGTCGGCAATCAGATCATCGAACGCGGTCATGCGGCGCGCCGGCCAGCGGTGGTGGCGCCGAGCCGCTCCAGCATCCGGGCCAGACGCGCGTTCTCGGCCGAGAGCGCGGCGAGTTGCCGGCGCATCTCCATCAGATTGCTGGTCTGGCGATCACTGTTGGCGGCGATCCGGCGGATATAGGGCAACGTCTCGTCATTCGCCGATGCGGTCTTCACCGTGACCGGGATCGAGCGGCCGTCCGGCAAGGGCACATAGGCCTCGGGCATGCGACCTTCGCCGAACAGGGCGAGTTGCGGCGATGTCGCGATACCGCCGGAAGCATAACGATGGAGATCCAGGGCGCCATGGGCTGTCATCACGCCGCCGCCGGCGAAGTTCACGGTCGTGGCGATTTGGTTGACCTGGTCGACCAGGGCCTGGTTGAACCGGCCGGAATGCAGGAAGGCCTGGAACCGGCCGTCGCCATAATCCTGATCGAAGCCGGTTAGTGCGCGCAGGATCTGGGCCCGTACCGGGAACCGGCCGTCGTCGGGAGAGGAGCCACCGCCGCCAAGGCCATCGCGGATCTCTTCCAGCACGTCGAGTTGCCGCCGCGCGACCGAGAGCTCCGACTCCGCCTCGTTCAGAACCCGACCCAACACCCCATCGACGGACTGAAAGATGCCGGCGTACTCGCTGGTACTGGCATAGACGTCACGGGCGATCTCCAGGTAGTCCCGGGCGATCGACCCGATATTCTGTTGCGCGTCGACATCGCCGGCCAAAGCCTGCTGGGATGTCGCGTCGAAGCGTTCTCGGGCTCGGGCCAGCCGCTCGATTGGAGAAAGCGTCGAGAGGTTGGGATTGAGCGCAAGGGAGTCCCGGGCGGATCCGAGTGTGTCGACGATGCGGGCGAGACCATCGACCTGTTGCTCCTGGGCGCGGATCTGGTTCTCGATGACGCCCGTGGCGGCCTGGATGCCCTCGGTGAATTCCGCCAATGCATCACCGGCGTTGCCGACCATCGCCGTGAAATCGACATCGCCGACCTTGTCGCCAAACACCTGGCGAATGAGATCAATGGTCGCCTGGCGATTCTCGGCGCTGGCGAGCAACGTATCGATACCGGCCAGCAAGCGATCCTGGATTGCCTGGCCAACCTGATCCATCACGCCGCGATCATCATTGGCGAACAAGGTATCGGCGTTGGCCTGGATATCCTTGATGGCTTGCGCCAGGGCATTGATGCCGGTGACATCGACCCCGGTCTGGAGTTGATTGTCCTGGTCGACGACGATGCCAAGACCGGCGAGGAACTGATCCTGGGCTCTGTGTTGCACGCCAGCGACCGCGTCTCCGATCTTCTGGTCCACGTCGATGATGGATACGCCGAACTTCCGGAAATCCTCGTTCAGCGCTTCGAGGTCCGGACGCGTCGCCTCGATCTGGGCGCGCAGGGTCTCGAACGTGGCGACCAGAGGGCTGACCGCAGGAACTAACTCCTCGAACAGAGCGAGTGGGCCGTCGAGCGTGGTGTCGCCGGTGATCCCATTGAAAAACTCATCGACTTGGCCCTGGGCCACCCGGAAGCTGTCGATGATAAGCTCGGTGCCCTTGGCGAATAATGGATCGAGGATCGCTTCACCGAAGTCGAGATCCTCGGAGCCGGTGAGCGCTTTTACCAGTTGGCGGGCATCGATGGTGAGGTTGTAGCCGCCGCCGGTACCGGGCTGGTTGAAGGTGATCCCGCCATTGCCGCCCTCGAAGCGGTTGGGCTGTCCGTGCTCGCCAAACGGCGTCGCCTGGCCGCCGGAGTTGGTGAACTGGACACCGAGTGCCTGAAACCGATCAAAGAACGCGCCGCCATTGCCGTAAAAGGCGGAGCCGCCATTCGGGCTGTCGATCTGATCGCGTTTGGCGACGCTGGTCGCGTCAAACGAGGCGGCCGGACTAACCAGGCCGGGTTGATCATCGAAGAACCGATCGATGACGCCGGCATGGATGACATCAAGGCCGCCGTTGAGACCGCCCTCGGATCGCGCGGCATCGACGCCGTTGCGCAAGCGCAGTCGGATCTGGGTCTCGTTCCCGCCGGCCGGATCGAACAATCGGTGCGCGTGGTCGATAAAGTCACCGAGCCCGGCGAGCGCGGAGTCCGTTTCGGCGGCCGCCGCCTTGGCATCCTGGCGTATGGTTTCCAGCGCCTTGTTGAACGTATCCTGGCTCTTCGCCGCCGCGAGCCGGCCGGCCGCGTCATCGGCGGAGATCGCCACGCTGTCCAGGCCTTCCCGGACACGGGCGAAGGTTGATAGGAACTCCAAATCGCTGGTGAACTGATCGAGCCCGCCTTCGCCGCCGGAGACATCGTCGCGGACCCGGCGGATCATGTTACCGACGCCAACCTGGAACACATCGGCCTGGTTCGTGGTGATCCCCTCGAGAGTCCCCTCGCGGATCGCGACGAACAGGTTGCGAGCGACATAGTCGGCCATCGCTTGATTGGCATTGTCGAATTGCCGGCTATCCAGGTTCAGCCCGACAATGCCAGTGACGTCGGGTTGGTCCGAGCCCCGAGACGCATTGCTCGGCATATCGGCGCTCGCCTTGAACCGGCGATCGTTAAACGCGAGCTCCCCCCTAAAGGCGTTGCCGGACAGGGTCAGGCTATTGGCTTCCAGAAACGCGTTCGAGAGCGCCTGGATGCCTTCGGCAAGAGCCTGGGCACGCCCATCATCGAACCCGTCATCGGTCCCCACATCGGCGATGTCGAGGGTACCGCCGGCGTTGATCCCGAGCCTGGCCCCGAAAGCCGGCCCGTCATTGCCGAGTTTTTGCAGGTTCATCAGGATCGCGGCGGCGCCCATGCCAAGGAACGGCGCGAAGGCAAGTGATGCCGGGGCGACGGCGCCAGCCAGCGGCACGCTCGCGCCGCCAGGAATGATCGGCGCCGACGGTAGCGCCGCGTTGCCTATACCCAAGGCGGTATCGATACCGTGGAATACACCGACGGCTGCGTTAACAGTGCTCTCGATCCCGGTCGCCAGGTTAGTCAGAATGCCGAGCGGGTTGAACGAAAAGGCACCGCCGCCGCCAGAGCCACCGCCGCCAAATACATCCCGCGCGCCGCCGGCGATAACGCCGCCGATCGATACGGGCTGACCATTGGCGCCCTTGGGCAGCAAGCCCCGGGCGATATCCGCGCCGATGGCATTGATGAAGCCACCAAACTTGCCGAACCGGTCGGTCAGGCCATCCAGCAGCGAGCCGAACAGGCCGTCGATGTAATCGATCGAGTTCGACCAGGCGTCCTCGAACTCCCGGGCCGCCTGGCGGTTGGCGTCGGCGAAAGCCCGGATACGACGATCATCGAAGGTCTCCTCGGTCTCGATCCGAAGCCGGTCATAGGCGCGGTTGAGATCGTCGATGTCCTCGGGCAGGGCTTTAAGGAGCGCCCGCTCGCGCGCCAGTTCCAGATTGGCGAGCGCCTGGGCTTCCTCGAGTTCGACGATCCGTCCGGTCAGCGTGAGCGTCGCCTCGGCATCGGCGCCGCGTAATTGGACGTTGAGACGGTTGACCTCATTGCGGCCAGCAAGCGCGCCGACCTCGCGCAACACCGCATCGGCCATGCCGTCGAGCGATGATTTGGCCTTGGAGACCGCCGTCTCGGAATTGACATAAGCGTCCGCCAGCCGGGCGATGTCATCACGGAGCTCCGCGCTGTCGATCTTGCCCGCCACCAACGCCTCATTGAGCAGCTTCTGCTCCAGCTGGAATTTTGCCGCGGCCTCGGCGCCCTGGCCGCGCAGAACCTCGGCGTAACGCGCGTTGAGCGGCACCAGCCGGGTCAACTCCTCGACATGGTCAGTATATTGCCTGGCGAGCTTCTCCTGCTCGCGGGCATTGGCCGCCGCGTCCTTGGCGGCTTGCTTGTCCTGCTTGCGCGAGGCCTCGATGACCTGCTGGGCCACCGTCTCGGCCGCCGCCCGGTCACGGATCGAGGCGATCTGCGCATCGGTGATGCCCTTGATCTCCCGACGCGCCTCGGCCTCGGCGCGATCGGCCGCGATGACCTGGCCGCGTTCCCCCTTATTGAGCCGGAGGAGTTCGGTCTCGCGCTCCAGGGAGGCGATGTATCCGTCGACGGACGATTGCCGCTCGGACGCCACCAGGTCGGTTGCGGCCTGCTGTTGTGCCTCGGCGCGGCGCGCGACAGTGTTGGTGAGCATGACTTCGGCATCAGAGACGGCGAGCAGCACGTCAATTTGCCGTTCCAGCACATCGGCTTCATCGCCGAGCAAGTCCTGCTTGGTCGGCGATGGCCGGAATGACGCCGGACCGGTGCGCACACCGTATTGGTTATATCTGGGTTGCGGCGGGGTCTGCCGGAGCGCGTTAAGCTGCTCGATCTTGGCTGATAGATTGTCCTGTAGACTTGCGCCGCCGGTCGCTTTGTCCAGGGCCTCGACCGAGCCGGCGAGGCCTTGCAGCGCCGAAGTCAGGGTGTCGACCAACCCGGTATCACGGCCGACCCGCTCCAGGAACAGCCCGAGGTTCTCGGTCAGTGTGTCGAAAGCGCCGGCCAGACCACCGGCCTCGGCCTTGCCGGCGCCGCCGACCTGGTCTTCCAGCACCTTCAATATGGCCCGTTGCGCGCCGGCCTGGTTGCCGGCCTCGACCATGGCCTTGATCATCTCGCGCTGCTGATTGGTAAAGGACACACCAATACGGCGCAATCGGGTCAGTCCCTCGGCCGGATCCTCCAGAGCCTTGGCCAGGGTCTGGGTTGCCGAGGTGATTGAGCCGAACCCGAGCGCCGCCAGATCCTGGGCCAGCCGCAGCGTGTCATCGAACACGGAACCGCTGATCGACTTGAAGGTCAGCAATTGCGCCGAGGCCTCGCGGACCCCGTTGGTCGACGCCAAGGTCGCCTTGCCGATCTGTTGTGACAGCGCCTCGATCTGGCCGGCGGTGCGGCCCGACGCGCCGCCGGTGGTCTTGAGCAGCGCCTCTATCTTGAAGGTGGATTGCTCCCACTGGCTGGTCTTGCCGACCGCCGCCGCCATGCCGGCGGTCAGCGCGGCCAAGCCAACCGTGACGCCGGCGACCAGCGGGTTCATCAGGCTGAGCGCGCCGGACATCGCCGACAACCGGCCCGCCGTGCCGCCAAGCGGGCCTTCCAGGACGGCGGCCCCGCGCGCGGCATTGCGGAACGACTCCGCCAATCGGGCGTTCTGGTTGGCGGCCCGGCCGGAGGCGGTCGCGCCGGCTTCCAGCTTACGCCGGGTTCGCTCTCCCGCCTGACCGATGCCCTCGATGGCGCGCCGGGTCTGCTCCGACTGAGGCGTCGTATAGACGATCTCGATGCGTCGCTTCGGTGTGGTCATGTCGCGATCCGGTTCCCGATCCGCCGATACTCGGCTTCGAGTTTGCGTTCGATGTTGGTGGTCAGGTTTGCCGCGTTCTTCAGAAACACCCGGTCAATGTTGAAGCGTTTGCGAATCCGCACCTGTTTGACCAGCACGTAGAGGACCGCCTTGGCCTGGCGGTCGACCAACACCGCCCGGTCATGGCCCGAGGCGATGAAGGTGAGCTTGCGTTTGGTTTCCCTGGGCGTCGCCCGCCTGGCGCCGCCGCGGCCGGTTTTGAGCGGGGCGTGTTCGGTCGGGATCGCCAGCCACTTGCCGGAGCGGGCCCGGATCACCGCGCCCTGGTCGAAGACGTCAAGGAGGTCAACCGGCGCGCTACGCACGCCGCCGGCCTTGTAGGTGGCGCGGGAGAACACGACGACGCGTGGGTCCCAGAGACCGAAGCCTTTACGCGGCTTGCGGAGGACGCGTACGAGGTTGGTCGATTTGGTGCCGGACAGGCGTTTGCCGAGCTTCAGGTTGCGGCGCATCATCCGCAGCAGTTCGGTGCGTGTTTGCTGTCCCGTTTGGACCAGGCCCTGGGTCACCGATTTGCGAAGGATGCGGCTCTCGTCACGCATGGCGGCGGCCAAGTCGCCGCGTATGGTGACGGCAACGTTGACCGCCATCGCTACCGGCCCTTCACCTTAGCGAACTGATCACAATTCATCGTGAATGCCTTCGTCAACCACGCCGCCTATTCCTGCGCGTCACTTGCAATGAAAGGAGCCAAATAACGTTACTGCCAGCCGCCCTATGGTCTTATGGTTTGGGACCAGATCAGGAGAAACCTCGAATACCTAAACTGGACGGCCCATCCTTCTTCAGTGTAATTTGGAATTACGCATCGGACGTACGACTCGGGCCCTTGGGCTAGATCCTAACAATCTGGTTAGCGTGATCATCGATGCACGGATGAGCGCGACGCGTGGTTTTGATGATAAACAAATCAGCCCAGATGTTTTGTATGCTATCATTAACTCGGCCCCTGCGGCTTGACCGTCCTGCGAGGAAATTTTGGTCAAATACACTCAACTTGAATGCGAAAATTTCTGATGTTGATCAATAATCAATATAGAATATTAAAATGAGAAAATATCTATCCATGGTTGTTGGAATTATGTTTTCAGCTGGCGGTTTATGGTCTTTATATTTTCTTTTTTTTGAAGCTGTTAAAATTCCTCTTTTGTTTGTCTTAGGAGCCGGGTTTTTTGCGTTCATCGGCGTCGCATGGGTATGGGATTCTGGGCGAAACTGGAATAGAAAGGAATAAACTATTCGCCCGCGTCGAACACTCTTTCCGATATACCCTGCCTCATTCGTCCGTTTGCGTAGTGCGCTTTCATCCGTTTTGGGCATCACAGCGGACTGGTCCGCACGCGCCGTGATTACGACATTGGCAGCCATGGTTACCGGCGAATTATCTTCGCGAGCTCGTCACCAACGA
>JAQBUJ010000130.1 GCA_027623845.1 Pseudomonadota bacterium | reverse complement strand
CTCAACGACTGGGAACTGGCGGCCAAGGCGATCAGCACCACCGATACCTTCACCAAAGGCGCCTGCGTCACCGCCGAAATTGCCGGCGTCCCGGTGAATATTGTTGGTATCGCAAAGGGTTCCGGCATGATCGCGCCGGATATGGCGACCATGCTGGCCTTTGTCTTTACCGACGCCAAGCTCGATGCGGCGGTGCTGCAGCCGATGCTGAAGCGCAACGCCGATACGACCTTCAACTCGATAACCGTTGATGGCGATACCTCGACCAGCGATACCCTGTTGCTATTCGCCACCGGCCAGGCGGACCCGCATCCGGTGCCGGTTGATCATCGCGACCCGCTGCTCCGCGGTTTTGAAAAAGCTTTGCATAGCGTTCTCAAGGACTTGGCGATCCAGGTCGCGCGCGATGGCGAGGGGGCGCAAAAGCTGATTCAGATCAACGTGACCGGCGCCGCCTCGAAGCGAGCAGCCCGCAAGATCGGGCTGGCGATCGCCAATTCTCCGCTGGTCAAGACCGCCGTCGCCGGCGAGGATGCGAACTGGGGCCGGGTGGTGATGGCGGTTGGCAAGTCCGGCGAGAAAGCCGATCGCGACGCCATGTCGGTGGCCTTCGGCGGCATCGAGATCGCCCGCGACGGGGCCAGGGTCGAGGATTTTGACGAGGCGCCGGTGGCCGCCCACATGACGGGCCGTGAGGTGCTGATCGAGACCGATGTCGGTGTCGGCCGCGGCAAGGCCACGGTCTGGACCTGTGACCTAACCCACGGATATATCAACATTAACGCCGATTACCGAAGTTAACACGCGATGCCGGCCACCGTCTTGGAAAGTCCGCGGCTGCGGCTGCGCGTCTTGGAGCCGGGGGATGCTGACCAGATTTTCGCGCTGATCAATGATTTCGAGATTGTCAGTAACTTGTCTGCCGTGCCTTGGCCCTATGAACGCGCCATGGCCGATGATTTCATCCGCGACAGCGCGGTCCGGGCGCAAGAGATGACGGTGATCTGTCGGGCGATTGCGCTGCGAGGCGACCCTGGGTTGATCGGGATCATCGATATGCGGTTTCGTCCGGACCGGACCGGCGTCTTCGGTTATTGGATCGGCCGGGATTACTGGCGGTTGGGGTATGCGTCGGAGGCGCTTGGCGCCTTCGTCGCCTTTGCCTTCGAGGCGCTGGGGATGAAGCGTGTCGGCGCCGAGGCCTTGCTGGAAAACGCGGCGTCGCTTGGGGTTATGGCTAAGAACGGATTTTCCGCCGGCGCTTTGGTTTCCCGGCGACGGCCGAATTTCGGTGATACGGTGTTGATGCGCGAGATGTGGTTGGACCGGGTTGATTGGGAGCGCCGCGCCGATGGCTGATGAGCAAAAACCCCTGCCGTTACTGCTGGTGGTCGCGGTGGGGTTGATTGATGTCGATGGCCGGGTGCTGATCGCCCAGCGGCCCGAGGGCAAGGCGATGGCCGGTCTCTGGGAGTTTCCCGGTGGCAAGGTCGGGCCCGATGAGATGCCCGAGGCGGCGCTGATTCGTGAGTTAAAAGAAGAGCTTGCGATCGACACCAAGGAATCTTGCCTAGCCCCGTTCACCTTCGCCAGCCATGCATATGACGACTTCCACCTGTTGATGCCGCTGTATCTTTGCCGGCGCTGGTGGGGCCGGGTGGCGCCGCAGGAGGGCCAAGCGGTGAAATGGGTGCGTCCGCTGCGGCTCGGCGACTATCCGATGCCGCCCGCCGACAAGCCCCTGGTGGCAATGCTTCGCGACTTTCTCTGAGCCGCCAAACTTTCCCGTTCGACGATTGCCAGCGCGTTGGCGAGGAGTTGTCCGGCGGCGCCCTGGGGGGCGGTGTATCGGGTGAGGCGGCGCAGCTGCTCGGCGGCGTCGGATAAAGACGGGAGATGGTCGGAAGGTTGAATTTTTCGCGTGTCATTCGAGTTTTTTTCGAAAACCCGATCCCAGATTCGAGGGTCCAGACTCAACCCACCTGTGACGTTCACGATATGAAAAACTGCGTGTGATATCATCTGAATTGCCTCGCAAAACTTGATGTGAGAAAACCTATCAACGGTCTTGAAATTGACGATATTTCCGCGAAAAACAATCGATGTTTTTTCACCAGTTATGTGAATATAATTAACCTATGCCACGATCGCTTCCTCCCCTGAACACGCTCCGCTCCTTCGAGGCGGCGGCGCGCCTTGGCGGGGTCGGACGGGCCGCCGAGGAACTCCATGTCACCCACGGCGCGGTGAGCCATCAGATCAAAGCGCTGGAGGATTGGCTGGGTCAGCCGCTGTTCCGCAAAGTGGGCCGGCGGGTCGAGGTCAACGCCGCCGGCGCAGCGCTTCTCGGGGCCGCCACCGAGGCGTTGGATGCCCTGGCGGGGCGGTTGGGGGAACTGCGCCGAGGCGCGGCCGGCGCGACCTTGACGATCTCGGCGGCGCCGAGCATCGCCTATCGCTGGATCGTGCCGAGATTGCACCGTTTCGTCGCCGCGAATCCCGGCGTCGATATTCGCTTGAACCACTCGACTAAGATCACGGATTTTCGCCGAGAGGATATCGATATCGCGGTCCGACACGGCAGGGGAGGCTGGCCGGAAGTCGAGTAAATCCGCCTGCTTGAAGGCGGCGCCTGGCCTTTGGCGAGCCCGGCGTTGTTGGCTAGGCATGGTCTTGGCGACCAACCGCTGCCGTTGTCCGGCGAGCAGATATCGCGGTTGCCTATTCAGCATGAGGCGGCGGTGGATTCTCATACCCTCTGGCGGCAATGGTTCGCGCGATCCGGGTTGTCCGGTGTCGATGTCGAGAGGGGGGTGACCTATGATGATTCCGGGGCCCTGCTAAGCGTCGCTGTGGCGGGGCATGGCGTGGTGCTGGGGCGTGTGGCGCTGGCGCAGGAGGAGCTTGCCAATGGGCTTTTGCTCCAGGTGTCCGATATCCCGGTCAGCGAGGAATTCGGTTATTATCTGGTCCATGACCGTGCCCGGCGCGACGATCCGGTTGTCGCCGGGTTTCGGACCTGGATCATGGCCGAGGCCGGCCTGGATGGGGCCTGAAGCCGGGGCAGTCTTACCGGACAGTTCTGCACTATAGTGCAGTTTTTTTCAGCCCTTATGCCTCGAAAATCGCCACCGCGCGGGTGAAACCGGCCGAAGCGCCTTTGATTTTCCAGGGAAAGCACGCGATCGTGTAACCACTGTCCGGTAACTGCTCCAGATGCGCCAGTTTCTCGATATGGCAGTAGCCGATTTCGATGCTCGCCCGATGCCCCTCCCAGATGATGCTGGCGTCGCCGGTCTCGCCATAGCGCTTGGCGGTATGCACGAAGGGCGCGTCCCAGCTCCACGCATCGGTGCCGGTAACCCTGACGCCGCGCTGCAGTAGATAGAGCGTCGCCTCGCGGCCCATGCCACAGCCGCTGGAGAGAAAATCATCGGCGCCGTATCGGGTCCCGGCCGAGGTGTTGACCACGACGATATCGAGAGGCTGCAGATCATGGCCGATCCGCTTCAGCTCCGCCTCAACGTCGCCGGCGGTGGCGACATAGCCGTCCTCGAAATGCCGGAAGTCGAGCTTCACGCCGGGGTTGAAGCACCAGTCCAGCGGCACCTCGTCGATGGTGATCGCCCGCTGGCCATTGCTCATGGTCGAGTGAAAATGATACGGCGCGTCGAGATGCGTGCCGTTATGGGTCGAGACCGTCAATGTCTCCACCGCCCAGCCTTCCCGCCCGGGCAGTTGCGCTTCGGTGAGGCCGGGGAAATAGGCCGCCATCTTGCCGACCGTCGAGGCGTGATCGTGATATTCGATCTGCGGCAGCATCTGCGGCGGGTCCGAAGCGATGCCCATTTCCAAGGCTACGGAGAGGTCGATGATGCGTCGTTTCGCCATGCGCTTGATCCCGAGGTTCGAGTGGCCCGGCAGCCCTTTGCGCCGGCCCACCGGCAGGGTAGCATCAGCGGAAAATCTCTGTCCCCTTTCCGTAATGAGGATTCCCGGCCATGGCCTCCGATAGCGTTCTTCTCGACATCACCGATGGCGTCGCCACCGTCACCTTGAACCAGCCCGATGTGCGCAACGCCCTGACCCCGGAGTTGCGGGTGGCGTTTCGCGACATCATGGGCTCGCTTGAGTTTAATGACGAGGCGCGCTGTGTGGTGATCACCGGCGCCGGCGACCACTTTATGGCTGGCGGTGACATCCGCAACATGGTCGAGCGCCTCACCATGGAGGATGGCGAGCGTCGCAAGATGATCCTTGAGGGGATCCACCTGCTGCATCTGCCGCTGTTCGCGATCCGCCGCATGGGCAAACCGGTGATCGCCAGCATCAAGGGCGCCGCCGCCGGTTTCGGTGTTGGCCTGGTCGCCGCCTGTGATCTGGCCATCGCCGCCGATGACGCGTTCTTTACCCTGGCCTATTGCCATATCGGCGCCAGCCCGGATGGCGGCTCGTCGTATTTCGTTGGCCGCACCCTGGGGATGAAGCACCAGATGGAACTGGCCCTGCTCGGCGACCGCTTTGGCGCCGATCGGGCCAAGGAACTCGGCCTGATCAATTGGCATGTCCCCAAGGCGGATCTGCAAGCCGAAACCCTGAAGCTGGCCACCCGGCTCGCCAACGGCCCGACCGTGGCCTATGCCAACGCCAAGAAATTGTTTAACGCGGTGCATCACTTGTCGATGGAAAGCCAGTTGCAGATGGAAGCCGAACGCATGGCCGACAGCATGCTGACCGAGGACCACGCCGAGGGCATCACCGCGTTCATGGAAAAGCGCACGCCGGTGTTCAAGGGACGGTGAATGAATTTTCTGCGCCGCCGAAAATCGTTATTCCGGCGTCGGCTCGGACCCATTCCTCCGGCGTTTATGCGGGCCGGCGTCGGCCCGGACCCATTCCTCCGGCGTTTATGCGGGGGCGATGCTGGCTGGGTCCGAGCCAGCGAGGCCGTGATCCAGGTCGGCGGCATGGGTCCCGCCCTTCGGCGGGATGACGGGAGAAATGAGTGGGGTGACGGAGAAGTTGCGTCCATGCCGTTACCCGCCCTGCAGGATCGCCTTGCCGGTCCTACTGTCTCAGCATCCCAGCACCACCAAAATTCGTCATCCCAGCGCAGGCCCACTGTTGTCGGGTAAAATTGACCGCATCCCTGGACCAAGTCCAGGGATGCGGCTGAGAGCTTTCGAACGCGGCGCGCCTGATCACGTCCCCGTCGCCTAATCGCCGGCCTGATCAGGGTGCCTTTGCCATCACCGTCTCGGCGAAATCGCGCATGGCGTTCAGACTTTCGTCGATGGTTTGGCCGCGAAAATCGAAGATAAGTTCGCCGACGCCAACTTCGGCGAAGGCTGCGATATCGTCCAGCGCCGCATTCGGGCCGCCGGTGAACAGGCGGCGGGTCTCACCTTGCGGTGCTTGGCCGCCGTCATAGATTGGGCATTTGTAAGAGATCGAAAGAGCCTCGAAATCCCGGCCCTCGGCCTCGGTCAGCTCGCGCAGAAAGGCCAGTTTTTCAGCCATTTCCGAAGGCGGCAGCGGCGAGGCGGCGGTGGCGCCGACCGGGTGCCAGCCATCGGCCAGCTTGGCGACCCGTCTGAGCGCCGGGTTGGAATGGCCACCGATCCAGATCGGCGGGTGCGGCTTCTGCACGGGTGTCGGCTGGCAGTAAAGTTCCTTGAAGCTGTAGAACGCGCCGTCATGGCTGACCGCCTCGCCGGTCCAGAGCTTTTTCCAGATCCCGATGTATTCGTCGGTTACCGCGCCCCGGCGTTTGAAGTCGGGGGCGGCCAGGGCGGCGAATTCCTCGGCCATCCAACCGACGCCAACGCCGACGGTAACCCGGCCTTCCGACAATACGTCGGTGGTGGCGATCGACTTGGCGACCAGGATTGGGTTGCGATGCGGCACGATCATCACGCTGGAGACGATGCGCATTTTTTCCGTCGCGGCGGCGACGAAGGCCATCAGGGTCAACTGCTCCAGGCATTCTCCCTGGCTGACGAAATTGCCTTTGACGGTATAGGGATAGGCGGATTCGATTTCGGTCGGCACGACGATGTGGTCGGCCACCACCACCGAGGTGAACCCAACCGCCTCGGCGGTATCCAGATAGGCCTTGATGTCCCGGCGGGTCGCCAGGGGGCCGCGGGTGGGTAAATAAAAACCGAAACGCATCGTCAGATCTCCCTACTTATTCCCTTAGCAAGGCGTCACCGGCCTATTCCTCGTCCGGCGCGGTCGCTGAGTTGTGCTGCTCGATCAACGCCACGGCGGCGCGGTATTCGTCCTGGTGCGGCTGCAACTGCCGCAGGTCCTCTGGCGTCATCTCGATGGCGGCGGCGAGGATTTCCCGCTCGAACTGATGTTGCGCGGCTTCCAGGGCCTGCTTTTCCGAGCTCAAGACCGCCAGCGCGTTTTGCGCCTTGGCGACCTCCATCTCTAGATCACGGGCGATGATGTCCAGATAGCCCGCTTGATCCGGAATAATTTTCGACAGAACCGGGACCACCACGGTAAAATAATTCTCATCGGCCTGTTTGCGGGCGCCTGAGGCAATACCGACCAAACGCCAGCCTTCGGCTTTGCCCAGGCATTGGCTGCCGGTGCTGATTTCCGCCAGGACAGCCTCGGGAGCGGATTTCTTGCAGAGCGCATTGAGCGCCGCCATCGCCCGGTCCGGGGCCGCATAGGTCCCGCGCAGGGCCCGGTAACAGATGTCCAATTTCGCCCGATGATGCTTGAGGAAGGCGATGTCGTTATCGGTCTCGCCGGACTGACGCTCGCGCTCGCGCATTTCCAGGCTGACGATGTCGATGGCGTCCTGGATCTCGCGCGCCAAATCGCAGAGCAGCCGAAACCGCCGCAGCGGCGGCGTCGCCTTCAGATTGGCGATCGCCTCAAGCAGTTGATCGGAGGTTAATGGATCCGCCAATTGATCGCTCCCGGGGGAAGGCCAGAGCTCTGGCGCCAGAAACCCATGATCACATAAACCAAGGGGCCAGGTCTCGACATTTGATCAGCGGCGTCGCCGGAAAAACGCCGGATCCCTTTCAATGTCGGCGCCGCATCCCGCCCCCCCTTTCTTCCGTCGCCCTGGCGAAAGGCAGGGCCGAGGCCTGAGGCTGCTGGGTGGTATGAATGGCCGAGAATGGCGAAAAACACGGCACATTGCTCCTATCCCTCGCCCAACCGTCACGTTGAACCTGCTCAGGCGTGGGTCCTGCCGTTCGCCAGGACGACGGGTGAAGTTTCCGTCATCCCGCCCGCTGGTGTCTGGGAACCGCGACCCTTTTCTTCCGTCGCCCTGGCGAAAGGCAGGGCCGAAGCCTGAGGCTTCTGGGTGGTATGAATGGCTGAGAATGGCGATATATATCTCTCCTATTCCTCGCCCATCCGTTACTTTGAACCTGCTCAGGCGTGGGTCCTGCCGTTCGCCAGGACGACGGGTGAGGTTCAGTAGGCGCAGGCCGGGCGATAGGAAAGCCACCCCCGAGCCTCAAAGAAACCGTCGCCCTGGCGTAAGGCAGGGCCGAAGCCTGAGGCCGTTCGGCGGCGGCAATAGCGGACACTGGCGAAAAACACGGCACATTGCTCCTATCCCTCGCCCATCGGTTACTTTGAACCTGCTCAGGCGTGGGCCCTGCCTTTCGCCAGGACGACGGGTGAGGTTTCCGTCATCCCGCCCGCTGGTGTCCCGGAACCGCGACCCTTTCTTCC
>JAQBUJ010000129.1 GCA_027623845.1 Pseudomonadota bacterium | reverse complement strand
ACCGTCAACCGGATCCCGGATTTCGGGCGGCTCGGCCCGTCGATCCATTACGCCCAGGGATTTTCCGGCCATGGGGTGGCGCTGACCGGGCTTGCCGGCAAACTCATCGCCGAGTCGATCACCGGCGCGCCCGAGCGGTTTGATCTGTTCGCCGGGATCAAGCATCACCCGTTCCCCGGCGGGCCCTTCAAAACCCCTGCCCTGGTCGTGGCCATGGCCTATTACAAGCTGCGCGACCGGCTGGGGTAACGGCCCTGGGGTAACAGCCCTGGGGTCGCGGCGAGATCACATCACCCGACCAAATCACCACGAATTTCCGTCATCGCCATTGCACCACGCCGGACCGAGCGCTATGTTCTGTCGTGCACAACGCTTTTTATCGGACACTCCCATGCTCGACCCCTTTGGACGCCATATCGACTATCTGCGCGTGTCGGTCACCGATCGCTGCGATTTTCGCTGTGTCTACTGCATGTCAGAGAACATGACCTTTCTGCCGAAGAAGGATGTGTTGAGCCTGGAGGAATTGGAACGGCTCTGCGCTGCGTTCATTGGCCTCGGGGTCAAAAAACTCCGTCTGACCGGCGGCGAACCGCTGGTGCGCAAGAACATCATGAGCCTGTTCCGCGGCCTGTCGAGCCATCTGGCAAGCGGCGCTCTGGAAGAGCTGACCCTGACCACCAATGGCAGTCAGCTGAAGAAATACGCCCAGGAGCTTGCCGATTGTGGCGTGCGCCGGATCAATGTTTCGATCGATACCCTGGACGCCGACAAATTTAAGGCGATCACCCGTTGGGGCCAGCTCGATCAGGTGATGGACGGTCTGGCGGCGGCGGATGCGGCGGGCCTCAAGGTCAAGCTGAACGCGGTGGCCCTGCGCGGCGTCAATGACGAAGAGCTCGGCGACATGCTGCAATGGGCCGGAGACCGGGGCTATGACATGACGATCATCGAGGTCATGCCCATGGGCGACGTCGGCGGCGATGCCCGGCTTGACCAATATTTGCCGCTCTCGATGGTGCGCGCCAAGCTCTCGGAACGCTTTAGCCTAAGCGATATCGACTACAAGACCGGCGGTCCGGCCCGCTATGTCGAGGTCAAGGAGACCGGCGGCAGATTGGGCTTCATCACCCCGCTGACCCATAATTTCTGCGAAAGCTGCAACCGGGTGCGGCTGACCTGCACCGGCACCCTGTTCATGTGTCTAGGCCAGGAAGACGCCGCCGATCTGCGCGAACCGTTGCGCCGCTCGGAAGCCGACGACGCGGTGATCGAAGCGATCCACGAGGCGATCTCCCGCAAGCCCAAGGGCCACGATTTCATCATCGACCGCCGCCACAAGGGCCCAGCCGTCGGGCGGCACATGAGTGTAACCGGCGGCTGAACCAACAGCTTTGCCGGTTGCGCCGTCCCATGCTTGCCCCATTATCACCGGAGCGGTATGAGGGCAAAAGGGCGATGATCAGCTGGCGATGCGCCATCCCAAGCCTGCCCCATTACCGCCGTCACCCCGCTGAAGAGCGGGGCCTATTCCGCATGCCGGAATTACGACCTCGCCGGGTCAGAACTTTCCGCCACCGCACGAGGCGCGACAGCCGGAGGAATGGGTCCCGCCCTGCGGCGGGAAGACGGCTGAAAACGGCGGCGGGATGATCGGCAGAAGGAGGGCGTTTGGGGGGGCGCTAGGGAGCGTAGGCGGTCAGACAATCCGCGCCGAGCGGCGTCAGCGGGGCGAAATCGCGGGCGGCGTAGTGTTCCGGCCGGATGAAGGTTTCACCGCGATTGTCCACCGCTGTGACATTCACATAGAGCAAAAGCCGGCGCAGCGGCGAGATATTGACGCTGGAGCCGTGCACGACCGCCATGTTCATCAACAATACCGAGCCCGCCGGGCCTTCAATCGCCTCCAGGCCGTTCTCGTCAACCAACCGCTTCATGGTCGTTGGCGTGATGTCGTAGCGGTACTTGGCGGCCCGATCATGGTCCGCGACCGCGTCGTCGATCACCGCTTCGGAGACCAACCCATTCCTGTGCGAGCCCGGCACCGCCAATACCGGGGCGTTCACCGAACGGACGTCATCGAGGAAAATCCCGATCATGATGCCGCGCGGCTCCGGGATACCGTCAATCCGGTGATAGGTGCCCCAGTCCTGATGCCATTCGACGATGGAGCCGTTCTGCTGCTTGATGTTGATGCGGGACTGATGAACAAACACTTGGTTACCAAGCAATTGTTCGACCGGCGCCAACATTTTCGGGTGCCGGGTCAGGGCGCCAAACCGCTGGTCAAACAGATGCATGCCCCAACAGACATGCGGTGAGCCGTCATCCTCGCGCGCCACCTCCGGGCCGGGGCGCTCCAGAACCTCAAATGCGGCGGCCTCCAGGACCGAGCGCTCCTTGGCGGAGAACAGGCTCGGCAGCACTATCCAACCTTTTTCGCGATACTCGGCGACCTGTTCGTCGGTCAGTCGCATGATTTTTTCCTCGGTCTTAACGTTTCAACCCGTTCAGCATCGACTCGGCGCCGATATTCAGCAGCAGCATGTCGAAGCCCATCAACAGCAACTTGTACCCTTTGGCGATCTTCTCATTGCCTTCCTCGGCCGAGAGACAGAGCGCGCCCATGGTTCGCCCTGCGCCCTTGATCGCCTGCTCGGCGCGGGAAATCGCCGTCTGCACATCGGCATGATCCCGGTCGCCGACATGGCCCATGCTGGCGGCCAGATCCATCGGCGCGATCAGGAACACATCGATGCCGGAAACCTCCAGGATCTCCTGAATGTTCTCCACCGCCTCAATATGCTCGATCAGCGCGACGATCACGATATCGCCCGAGGCCTTGTAGTACTCCATCGCATCGCCGTTGCCCCAGCGCATCGGCGCATAAAACGGACCCCAGCCGCGCTCTCCCTCCGGCGGATAGCGGACCGCCTTGACCGCGTCCTCGGCCAAGGCCTTGGAGGTGATCATCGGGAAAATGATCCCCATGGCGCCAGCGTCCAGGACCGGCTTGGTGTAACTGATCTTCGGCTCCATGACCCGCACCAACGGGGCGCAATCGGTGCCACTGCTGGCGGTGATCATCGCGTGAGCCGAGGCGATGTCGATCGGCCCATGCTCCATGTCGATGAACATCCAGTCGAAACCCATATTGGCCAGGGCCTGGGCCATGGTGACGCTGGGCATGGCGGTCAGGATACCGGCGCTGACCTTGCCCTGGTTCAACCGCTCACGTAAGGGATTGCGCATGATAGAGCCTCCGACCT
This sequence comes from Pseudomonadota bacterium, assembly GCA_027623845.1. Lineage (GTDB taxonomy): Bacteria > Pseudomonadota > Alphaproteobacteria > Thalassobaculales > Thalassobaculaceae > JADHLJ01. The sequence goes on along the minus strand of JAQBUJ010000129.1, from coordinate 4,447 downwards.
GATTGATTTGTTCCACGCCAGCTTAGGACCAACATCGACCACCAACAATCATACAGCGCCCGAACCACCGCATTCACCACAACACAGATGCGACCGTTCAGTCGGTGATCCGGCCAAGCGCGGCAAAGGCGCGGGAGCGAAACTCGCGGCGATACAGGATCGCCACCACCCAAAGCCCGGCGATAACCAGGCCGACGGGATGGGCGAACCAGGCACAGGCGGCGAACCCGAAATAATAGGCGTGCATGCCGCCCTGATAATGCTTGGCCGCCAGGTTGCAGAGATCGGCGGCCAGCCCGGCCTGCGCCTCGGCCCTTGCCTGATCCTCGATCTTCTCCGGTTGCGGGATCGCGCCCAACACCACGGCGGCATTACTGTGCAGGCGCATCGACCAAGCCAGGCGAAAGAAGGCATTGACGAAAATCAAGGCGATGACCGCGAGTTTCAGACCAAACCGGTTGCGCGTGGTCTCGGCCAGGAACTCATAACCGTTCAAAATCTCGATCACCCGGTCGGCCGAGCCGATGACCGCAGCGATGCCGGCGGTAACGAAAATCGCCGTCGACGCCAGAAACGCCGAATTACCGGTCAGCACCCGGATGATCTGCAGGTCGCCGATCCGGTTGTCCCGCGCGATCGCCGCCTGCATCCAGTGCCGCCGCCAACGGTTCATCCGCGACGACGTGTTGGAACCGGTTTCCAACGCCCGGGCGCCATACCATTCGTACCCGCCCCAGGCAGCCACGAAAATCGCCAGAGCGACCAGATCGTTGGTCGAGAAGCCGTCGAACATGAACATGCCAACAGAATCCGCCGCCGCCGCCGCTTTGTCCAGTGGTCTGGTCGGGCCAGGACCATCCGTCTCGGTAAAACCATGGAAGCGCCGGGTATCGGGAAACCAAGAAGCGCTGGAAACGAAAAAGATCCGGCGCGTGTTTCCCATGTTGCCCTAAGAGCCGACATCAACGCCTGGGCGCAATTGGTCTCATGGGGTGCCCGAAGAGGCATTAGACCGCACAACGTGTTCGTCTCAAGATCACCCCCGGGCGGAACTGCGTCGCGGGCCTTACGCAGCCTCTAGGAATCGGGGAGTTTGGGCCTTCTAACGCCTGTCCGGCTAACGCCTGTCCGGAAGTATTCCCGAAAGGCTCGTCTCAATGGGCGTCACATGGTTAAGCCGGCGAGTCGCAGGCCGGTCTCGAAGATATGGCGATCGGCGTCGCGCTGAAATGGCAAGGTTTCCTCGATAAAAGAGAGAGCTATGTCCGGTTTTACTTCAATGAGGGCATCAAGCGCGTCCCGCGCCTCCTCAAGACGGTCCAAATGGGCCAATGCGATGGTCAAGGTGGCATAGCCCCATACCCCCGAATTAGGTTGCGCGACCGCTTGTCTGGCTCTCTCCAGCGCGTCGTCAAATCGGCCCCGCAGGATATCGACCCACGCTGAGACCAAGAGGAAAGCGTAAAAATTCGGATCGCGCGGGCTCAACCTCGCCGCATTCTCCAGGTTGGCGATGGCCTCATCCGGTCGTCCGGCCAGGACGAGCGCCAAGCCACGGCCAAACTGAGCCTGCGAGAGGTTCGGGTTGAGTTCGATCGCCTTGTCACATTCGGCGATCGCCTGGTCGTGATGGTGCCGCATCGACAGAACCCGTCCCAGGATGGCGTGCGCCATCGCATCCCGGTCGTCGAGCCGGACTGCCTTCTGTGCCATCTCAAAGCTTTCGGCGAGTTGATCGACGCGATAGTCCGAGAGCGCGTCGAATACCGCCATGAAGCTCGCATATGCCAGCATTGTGTATGCACCGGCGAATTGGTCATCCTGCTCAACCGCTTGCCTAAACTGTTGCCGCGCCTCGTCGTTGGCGGCTTTGGAATATTGATACAGGTTGTGGATGCCTTGATGATAAAGCGCCCAGGCATCAAGAGTGTCGGGCGACCTAAGTCGCGCACGCTTCAATTCAGCCTCGCCGATCTCTGGCTGCAACGCGCCGACGATTCTCTGTGTGATCTCGTCCTGCACGGCGAATATATCGTCGAGTTCTCGATCGTATCGCTCTGCCCAAAGATGGTTTCCTGTTTCTGCCTCCACGAGCTGAGCTGTAATGCGCACTCGGTTTCCTACCTTACGAACGCTGCCTTCAACGACGTAGGCAACACCGAGTTCCTGCCCGACTTTGCGAATATTGACCGACTGGTTCTTGAAGACGAAGGATGAATTCCGTGCAATCACGAACAGAGAACGGAACCGCGAGAGTTCCGTAATAATGTCCTCGGCCAAACCGTCGGAGAAATACTCCTGCTCGGGATCACCACTCATGTTGGTGAACGGCAACACCGCGATCGATGGTTTGTCCAGGACGAGTGACGGCGCTTGTCTATTGATTGGTGCGTCGATTGTTTGCGACACCCCCGGTGACCAACGCCAAACACTGAGAGGTCGGGAAATATTCTTGAGGGTCTGTTTTCCGATGTCGACAAAGACCGCATCAAGGCGATCCCGCACGTCGTCATGGACGCGGCCCGAAATAGCCACCCCGCCAGGTTCGGCCAATGGCTCAATACGGGCGGCGACGTTGACGCCATCGCCAAGTATGTCATCGCCGTCGATGATGATGTCGCCGAGATTGATCCCGATGCGGAAGATGATGCGATTGTCGTGCGTCACATTGGCGTTTCGAATTGCCATGCCTTCCTGTATCTCGATGGCGCTGGTCGTCGCATCGACGACGGACGGAAATTCCAGCAACAGGCCGTCGCCCATGGTCTTGACGATGCGGCCACCGTGCTCGGCGATCTTGGCGTCGATAAGCTCCGCCCTATGCGTCCGCAGCGCCGCCAGCGTACCGACTTCGTCCACGCCCATGAGGCGCGAATAGCCGACAACATCGGCGGAAACGATGGCGGCGAGACGGCGTTGCGTGGGCTTGTTCATGAGCCGAAGATTAGACCGCAAATTGCGCGAAATCTATCGTGGCCGTGATGGTGGCTGGTAACGCGAAGGAATGACGATCCCGGCGGATCAGCGATCCTAAGGCAGCATCAGAGGACGTGCGAACCGGCCCCGATCGTAGACAGGGGGCCGGCGCGAGGTCGGACGGGCGCTGCTGATCAATCCCAACTAAAGCCCGGTGTGCGGAGATAGAAGTGCAGGCCCTCGTCCTGCACCACGAAGCTGCGCATCCGCCGGTTGCCCCGGTTGTGATGCGAGTGCAGTTCCGAGCCCGGCGTGATCTGCGCCGCGCCGGTGACCCAGGGCACTTCCTCGTCCTCGATCATCGAATGGATGCCCTCGCCTTCGATGGCCAGGGTGATCGCCGCGCCGTTATGGCGATGTGGCCGTTGGTCGCCGCCGGATTCCAGCGTGTTGATCGCGGTATTGATCATCGGAATGGTGTTGCGGCTCGGCGCCGTCGCCGGGGTCGAGAACTGGATCGACACCCCCGAGGTCTCCGCTGTCTTCGGGCGTTCAAAAATCGTCTGGAGGTGTTGCTCGATCGAGCCGTGCGGCCAATGCACGGTTTCGCTGCGCGACTGACCCGCCGCCGGCGCCCGCAGGTTTTCGAAGGCCAATAGCGGCTCGTTGGTCACGCAGAACAGGATCGCGGCGTCCGAGGCCTGATGGCGGGGTTCGTTACCGCCGGGAAAGCAGAACACATCGCCGGCGCCCCAGTTCACCTGGTCCGCACCATTATTACTGGCGCCCTTGCCCTGGAGCACATAATAGACCTCGCCGGACGCAATGAAGCTGTGCGCCAGCGACTCGCCGGCCCGAACCTTGACATAACGCGCCAGGATCGCCGGGATCGTCGCCGGATACGGGGTTTCCAGCACGTCGGATATATCCAGCGGGATCAGGCCGCTTGCACCGTCCGGATCATAAGCCCGGTTGCGCTCGTCGAGAAACTGATGCCGCGGCACTTCCGGCCAGGACCAGTTAAAGAAGTTTTCCGGGCTGTTATAGATCGCCCGCTGTTGTTGGGCATTTTGGGATTGCGCGCCACTGTCAGCGCTCGCGGATTGCATCGCCATCATCGTCTCCCAATGTCAGGCAGGAACGTGGACCAATATTCTTGGTGGCATTCTGGGCGGTAAGGTATATCGATCCTCCCGTCGCCGCCATCGCCATGGCGATCTCAGCCGTGATGCCTCAACCTTGATGCCTCAGCCAAATCCGATACATGGAACCGAAATAGCCGGGGTTCTCCTGCTCGAACATCGCCCAATTGGCGAAATCCAGACCATCCGGGTCGCCGGGAAAACGATCGCGGTAAAGCCGCCATGCAGCGCCTGATAGCTCAAAACCCAGAAACTCCAGGCCGAGATCAGCAATCGACTCCGCCAGTTGCGAGACGCTAAAGCGATGTTCCTGGACATGGAACAGCAGGTCGCGGCAAGTCGATAGGCTATAAAAATCTGGCGAAATGAACAGCGCCGCCACCTCAGGG
>JAQBUJ010000128.1 GCA_027623845.1 Pseudomonadota bacterium | reverse complement strand
CTGCGTTTCATGGGGAAACCCGCCTATATCTTCTCCAAGGATGTGGTGACGGCCTTGATCCGGGAGGGTGTGATCGATAAGCCTGCGACCTCCAAGCGGGCGTGCGCTGCGGTGCAGGAAGCCTTTAACCAATGGAGCCGGGAAACTGGGCGGGATCTTTCGCAGCTCAGTCGAATCCTGGCGGCGAGTGTGTGATGTCGGAATTTTTTACCCGTCCCCCGGACATTCCCGAAGAAGAGTTGAACGGGCCGCGGATTATTCCGCCGGAAACAGCTCTTACGCGGACCGCTTGCACCGTGCTGATGGGGTGCTGGGCCTGGTGGTGGTGGCATGGGTTTGCCGACGGCGCCTATTGGGTCGTCGCGGCGGTGGTGATTTTGGCCACCGGTGAGACCATGCCGCATCTCTATCGATTTCTGGCACCGCTGTGGTGGCCGCTCTCATTTGTGGTTCGGCCGATCACTTATGTGCTTTTGGCGGTCACGCGCGCGGTGATTCCCGAGGCGTATCGAAAGCGACGGCAAGTGACGACGCCGCTGAGTTTCAAGCAGATTAATGACGCTCTGGACGAAGCGCGCGAAGAAAAGGAACGCAAGATCCGCGAGGAAGAACAACGCGCCCGGGACGAATAAAGCCGGCGGGGACCTTCCCAGCCGAATCTCGCCCAGCCGAATCTCGCCCAGCCGAATCTCGGCAGCATGACTCTAAAACTTTAGGATTCTTCGCTGCGGCTGGACGCCGGTTGATCAAACGTCCAGGTTGGCGACCTTCAAGGCATTTTCCTGAATGAATTCCCGACGCGGCTCGACCAAGTCGCCCATCAAGGTGGAGAACACCTCGGAAGCCTCCTCGACATGGTTGATCCGTACCTGCAACAACGTGCGCTGGTTGGCATCCAACGTGGTTTCCCAGAGCTGTTCGGGGTTCATCTCGCCGAGGCCCTTATAGCGATTGATGGTCAATCCCTTGCGGCCGATTTCATGGGTGGTTTGGGCAAGACTGACCGGGCCGTCGATGTCGTGCTTGTCATCCTTGACTTCAAGGATCGCCCGCTGAGCGTAATGCCCCTTTAAATAGGGAGCCATGGCGTCAAGCCGCCGGGCTTCGGGAGTGCGGATCAGCATGGCGTCGATGCGATAGCTTTCGGTGACTCCGCGCAGGGTGCGTTCGAACTGCATTTCCTGACGTTCTTCGTCGAATTTTCCGGTCCACCCGCGTTCGATATCCTCGGAAAGCTGATCCATGTGTTGCGCGATCTCGGCCACTGCCGCCTCGGCCCGGTCAAAGCCTTGCGGTCCCATTACGCCGGCGATCGCACATTGTTCGACGACCATCCGCGAGCCGACCCGGCGAACCAGAGTGTCGATCAGGGATCGCGCCTCGCAGGCGCTCTCGACCGAGGCGATAAGGTCGGCGCCGACGATCGCCGAGCCATCGGCGAGCCGCAGGGTCGCGCCATCGACGCCATTGCTGTTCAAATAATCCTCCATCGCCTTGTCGTCCTTGAGATAGGTCTCGGACTGGCCGCGTTTGGCGCGATAGAGCGGGGGTTGGGCAATGTAGAGATAGCCCGCCTCGACCAGCGAGGGCATCTGCCGGAAGAAGAAGGTCAGCAGCAGGGTGCGAATGTGCGATCCGTCGACATCCGCGTCGGTCATAATGATGATCTTGTGATAGCGGGTCTTGGCAAGATTGAACTCATCGGGGCCAATGCCGGTCCCAAGAGCGGTGATCATGGTGCCAATTTCCTGGCTTGAAAGCATTTTATCGAAGCGCGCCCGCTCAACATTGAGGATTTTGCCGCGCAACGGCAGGATCGCCTGGGTGCGTCGATCGCGGCCTTGCTTGGCGGACCCGCCGGCTGAATCTCCCTCAACCAGGAACAATTCGGCCAGCGCCGGATCGCGTTCCTGACAATCAGCGAGCTTGCCGGGAAGGCTGGAGATGTCCAGGGCGCCCTTGCGCCGGGTCAGATCCCGAGCTTTTCGAGCCGCCTCGCGCGCTGCCGCCGCCTCATAGGCCTTGGAGACAACCTTGCGAGCATCGGCGGGGTGTTCCTCGAACCATTGCTGCAGCCGATCGGACACCGCCGACTCAACCACCGGACGAACTTCCGAGGAGACCAGTTTATCCTTGGTCTGGGAGGAAAATTTCGGGTCCGGGACCTTGACTGAAAGCACGCAGGTCAATCCCTCGCGGGCGTCATCGCCGGTCAGCTGGGTTTTCTCTTTCTTGGCGATACCGCTTTCCTGCGCATAGCTATTTACCGTGCGGGTCAAGGCGCCGCGAAATCCGGCCAAATGGGCGCCACCGTCGCGTTGCGGGATGTTGTTGGTGAAGCAGAGCATGGTCTCGTGGTAGCTATCGGTCCACTGCATCGACAGCTCAACGGTGATGCCGTCACGATCCGTACTCATTTCAATCGGTGGGTGAATGGCTTGATGGGTTCGGTTGAGATATTCCACGAAAGCGTTCAGACCGCCTTCATATTCCAAATCTATGATGCGGGGCTCAACCTCGCGGTCATCACGAAGTTGGATATGAACGCCGGAATTCAAGAACGCCAGCTCCCGCAGCCGGTGCTCCAGCCGCGGCAGTTCGAAATTGACGTTGGTGAAGGTGTCTGTCGACGGGGTGAAGGTGATCTCCGTACCGGTCCGCCCCACGGTTTCGCCGACCACGGCGAGACTGGCCTCGGGGACACCGTGTTTGAACCGCAGAAAATGCTCCTTGTTGTCGCGCCAGATCCGCATTTCCAGCGATTCCGAGAGCGCATTAACGACCGAGACGCCAACACCATGCAGGCCGCCGGAGACCTTGTAGGAATTCTGATCGAATTTACCGCCGGCATGCAGCTGGGTCATGATGACCTCGGCCGCCGAAACGCCTTCCTCATGGTGAATATCGACGGGGATGCCGCGCCCGTTGTCGCGAACCGTCGTCGAGCCATCGCCATTCAGGATCACTTCGACCAGATCGCAGTGACCGGCCAATGCCTCGTCGATGGCGTTGTCGACCACTTCATAGACCATATGGTGCAGGCCCGAACCATCGTCGGTGTCGCCGATATACATGCCCGGGCGCTTGCGTACCGCGTCAAGTCCACGCAGAACTTTGATGGAGCCGGCATCGTATTCGTCGTCGTTGCTCTGAGGAGGGATCGGTGTATCGGACATGGTTTCGCCTATCGCTTGGTGAACACGGCCTGGGTTATTGTTGGACGAGCGCGCCGTCTTGAACGGTGAAGCATTGCGCCCGGGGTCGTATCGCATCGAACAGGGCCGTGTCGGTTCCGGTCAGCCAGGCTTGGCTGCCCAGTGTGTCGAGAATGTCGTAAAGCGCCGCCCGTCGCTCGCTGTCGAGATGAGCGGCCACCTCGTCCAGCAAAAGCAGCGGGGCGCCGCCTAGGTTTCTGGTGCGCAATTGTGCATGAGCCAGAATGATCGCAATCAACAGGGCTTTTTGTTCGCCGGTCGAGCACTGCTCCGCCGGCATATCCTTGATTGAGTGGCGGACCCGCAGGTCGCTGCGATGCGGCCCCGGTACCGGGGCCGGCTCGCCCGTCGCCAGGCTGCGGGCGCCGGCAAGGGCGGTCCGGAATTTGTCCTCGGCATCAAGGGCTGGGCCGTCTTCCAACCAGGCCTCGACTTCGCCCTCGATTGATAGCACCGCGCCGGGAAAGGGCCCGGATCCGGCGCGCGCCAGAGGCGTCAGCCCGCGGATCAGTTCGCGCCGAGCGGCAGCGACCGCGACGCCGGATGTGGCGATTTGTTCTTCCAGGGCCGCGTGCCAGGAGGCGTCGCTGCGGCCTTGGCGCAGCAGCCGGCCTCGTTCGCGCAAGGCATGGGTATAGCTGTTCATCCGGCCGGCGTGTTGCGAATCAAAGGCATAAACCAAACGATCGAGAAATCGCCTGCGTTGACCGGCGCCCTCGGTGAACAATCGGTCCATCTGCGGGGTCAGCCAGGAAACCGCCAGATGATCGCCCAGCACGGTCTGGGATTTCGCCGGACTGCCGTCAATGCGGACCAAGCGCTTATCGCCGCCGGTTTCCGCGGCCAGCGGGTCACGACCGGTGCCGATGACCGTGCGCCCCATGTTTCCCTCGACCTCGGCGGAAATCGCCCAAGTTCGCTGAGTTTCACCGGTTGCGCGAGCGCTGTCCAAACGGTCGATATCGGCGAGGCGGGCGCGCCGCAACCCGCGGCCCGGCGCGAGAAACGAGAGCGCCTCCAACAAATTCGTCTTGCCGGCGCCGTTGGGGCCGGTCAACACCACCGGCGCGCGATCCAGGTCCAGCCGCAGCGCCTCATAGTTTCGAAACCCGGACAGCGTAAGCCGCCGCACGGACGGACCGATTGGCGTCGGAGCTTCGGCAGAGGTCGGATCGAGCGCGCGGGCGGCAGCCGTCATCGTGTCAACAAGGAAGAATCAAAGGTTGGCGAAAGCACAGGCACTCAGACCCGCATCGGCATCAGGACGTAGAGCGAGCTATCATCGTCCTGATCACGCACGATTGTTGGCGAGGCCGCGTCGGCGAGTGAGAAGATAACGCCCTCTCCCTCGATTTGATTAGCAATATCAAGCAAATAGCGCGAGTTGAAGCCGATTTCCATCGGTCCGGCGCTATAGCTGACTTCCAATTCTTCACGAGCCGTGCCGCTCTCCGGGCTGCTGGCGCTCAGCACCAGGGTGCCTTCGTCCATTTGCAGTTTCACCGAGCGGGATTTCTCGGTTGAGATCGTCGCCACCCGGTCCACCGCGTTGGCGAAAATCTTGCAATTGACCTGTAAGGTCTTGTCGTTACCTGACGGGATCACCCGCTCGTAATCCGGGAAAGTGCCGTCGATCAACTTGGTGGTCAGCACCGTGTCGCCGAAGGCAAAGCAAAGTTTGCTGTCCGACAAAGCGATCGAGACCTCGCCTTCGGTATCCTCGATCAGCTTGTGAATTTCGTTAATGGCCTTGCGCGGAATGATCACCGCCGGCATTCCGGCGGCGCCCTCGGGCAGCGGCATCTCGACGCGGGCGAGGCGGTGCCCATCAGTCGCCACGGCCCGCATCACCGCCACATCATTGGCCTCGGTGGCGTGCAGATAGATGCCATTCAGATAATAGCGGGTCTCTTCGTTGGAGATCGCAAACCGGGTTCGATCGATCATCGATTTGGCGTCGGCCGCGGCCATGGAGAAACGATGCGGCAGTTCCTCGCCGCTCATCGATGGAAATTCGTCTGCTGGAAGCGCCGGCAGGGTGAAGGACGAGCGCCCGGCAGTGACCGATACCCGTCCAGCCTCGCCCGTCGCCTCAAGGCTAACCTCGGAGCCGTCGGGCAGCTTGCGGATGATGTCGTAGAGCGTATGCGCCGGCACTGTCAGGGCGCCGTCGGCGCCGACGTTGCAATCGACGGACTCGACGATGTCCATATCCATGTCGGTCGCGGTCAAGCTGAGCCGGCCATTGCCTGCCTTCAGCAATACATTAGCCAGGATGGGGATGGTGTTGCGGCGTTCCACGACGCTTTGCACATGCCCAAGCGGCCGGAGGAGAGCCGCGCGATCGATAGTGAATTTCATTGGCCTGTCGTCGTCCAAATCGGGTTTATTAATGCCCCGGAGATAGATGGCCTGCGGGCCAATCGAAAATCATCAAATGATCGCGAATCACCGGATCGCTACTATAGCACGCCCACGCAAAAATAAGGCGGTTTTTCCGCCGGTCCAATGATCACCGCACCAGCCCGTTACCGGGTCGGCTGAAAACCGGTGGTTGAGGGGGATCAAGATTCCAGCATGCGCCGAAGCAGGTCGACTTCGTCGTTGAAATGCGTGTCTACCGAGCGCAATTCGTCAATTCTCTTAACCGCGTGCAAAACCGTGGTGTGATCCCGGCCGCCGAACTGACGACCGATATCCGGTAGCGAATGCTGAGTCAGTTGTTTGGCCAGATACATGGCGACCTGCCGTGGTCGGGCGACGGCCCGGGATCGCCGCGCCGAATGCATATCGGCCAGGCGAATTTGGAAATGCGTGGCGACCTGACGTTGAATATCCTCGACCGTGACCCGCCGATCATAGGCCCGCAACAGGTCGTGCAGCACTTCCTGGGTGGTTTCCAGCGTGATGTCGCGACCAACCAGCGTCGCGTGGGCGACGATCCGGTTCAGCGCGCCCTCCATTTCGCGCACGTTGGAGGTGATCTTATGAGCGAGAAATTCCATCACCCTGGGCGGAATCTCGACGCCGAGCTTCTCGACCTTGGATTGCAAAATGCCGAGCCGCAATTCGTAGGTCGTCGGATGGATGTCGGCGACCAATCCCCAGCCGAGTCGGGAGCGTAGTCGTTCCTCGACGCCTTCCAGGTCGGTTGGCGATTTATCCGCTGAAATCACCACTTGGCGGTTCTGATCCACCAGTGCGTTGAAGGTGTGGAAAAATTCCTCCTGGGTGGAATCCTTGCCGCCGATGAACTGCACGTCATCGATCATCAGCACGTGGACGGATCGGAACTGCTCCTTGAACGCCACCGTATCCTTGAAGCGCAGGGCCCGGATGAACTGATACATGAACTTTTCGGCCGAGAGATAAATCACCCGTCGCGACGGATCGCGCCGCCGGATGTCCCAGGCGATGGCATGCATCAAATGCGTTTTGCCAAGGCCAACCCCGCCATAGAGGAACAATGGATTCAGGGCGACGACGTCACTGCCCGAGACCCGTTGCGCCGCTGCATAGGCCAGTTCATTCGGTTTGCCGACGACGAAGTTATCGAATGTAAAGCGCCGATCCAGAGACCCACCCAGAGCGTCTCGATCCGGATCGGAAGCGGCGACGCGCGGTGATGGAGTCAGGTATTCGTTCCGGCCCGAATTGTTATCCGCATCCGCGCCGTCCGGCCCTGCCTTGGCTTCATCCGTTGCGATCTTTGTCGTTCGGCCGGCAGAAATAATCTCCACATCGACGATCGCCTCAGCACTCTCTACGCTCCAGGCGGCGCGCCCCCGCTCGCCGAATTGAGCCTCGATCCGGTCTCGCATGAACGGCGTCGGAGCGGTAATCACGGTCTTGCCATTCTCGACCCGGTCCATGGTCAACGGTTTCAGCCAATTGCGGTAAACCGACTCGCCAAACTCCTGGCGCAGTCTCGCGCGGACGCGGGCCCATTGCTTGTCGCTGGATACCGGGCGCTTATCAGACATCCGCCATTTCCTTTTTGCCTGAATTTGGCCCGCCCGAATTTGGCGAAGAAATGGCCGGCGGGTTCTGACGGAACCTGCTAACAACCGGCATGATGAAGCTCCCCCAAAATTCCCCCATTCCGCAACGCAGTTTTCGTTCGAAAACTACCGCGGAACGCGTTCAAACAGTCCCCCTGAACGCGACTAGATCATTTGGCCGTAGCCGTCGATTTAGTCGCGTTATAACAGTATTGCCAAAGATCGAACGACGGAACTCCAGCTAGCTCACAATATTAGATCTCGCGAGTTTTTAGTGTTTTCTTATGAAGATCGCATAAAAGTCTTACTAATTTCATGCAATCGCGACGTCGGATAGAACGCGCGGTTAATTTTTTTCATTTATCCGCGTCATTTCTTAGTCTTTTCTCTATTCCACCGTCTCTCACCGTCCGGATAAGGTAACCAGGAGACCTCCTCCATGCAACCTCGCAGTCGAAAAAAACGAACAAAAATTTGCACCCACTAGGGCCGCCTGAAGGATCATGGGGAGAATCAACCGGGATTCTCCATATGAGGTCCTCCCAACCCAAAAAGTGTGCCTCGGATCGGCATCATATGCAA
>JAQBUJ010000127.1 GCA_027623845.1 Pseudomonadota bacterium | reverse complement strand
GGCGAAATAGGGATCGCCCTCCGCCTCATAGCGGGCGCGCACGGGGGCCTTGAAAGCCTCCTCCTCGTCCGCCGACCAGGCCCCGCCCTTGGCCTCGATCCCGTCGCGACGCACGGTGGCGAGCACGCTGGCCGCCTGTTCGCCGCCCATCACGCTGATCCGGCTGTTGGGCCAGGTGAACAGGAAGCGCGGGGAATAGGCGCGGCCGCACATGCCGTAATTGCCGGCGCCGAACGAGCCGCCGATGATCACCGTGAACTTCGGCACCTTGGCGCAGGCCACCGCAGTGACCAGCTTGGCGCCATCCTTGGCGATCCCGCCGGCCTCATACTTACGCCCGACCATGAAACCGGTGATGTTCTGCAGGAACACCAAGGGAATGCCGCGCTGACAGCACAGCTCGATGAAATGCGCCCCCTTGAGCGATGATTCCGAGAACAGGATGCCGTTATTGGCGATGATCCCAACCGGATAGCCGTGGATATGCGCAAAGCCACAGATCAGAGTCGGGCCGTACAACGCCTTGAACTCATCCAGCTCGCTGCCATCGACGATACGGGCGATCACCTCGCGGGCGTCATAGGGAATGCGCGGATCGACCGGCACCACGCCATGGATTTCAGCCGGGTCGTACAACGGCTCAACCGGCGTTCGCATTTTGATGTTCGGTCGTTTTTGCCGATTAAAATGGCTGACGATCCGCCGGGTAATGGCCAGAGCATGGGTATCGTCGCTGGCGTAGTGATCGGTTACGCCGGATGTCCGGCTATGCAAATCAGCGCCGCCCAGATCCTCGGCGCTGACCACCTCGCCGGTGGCGGCTTTGACCAGCGGCGGGCCGCCGAGGAAGATCGTGCCCTGCTCGCGCACGATCACCGTCTCATCGCTCATCGCCGGCACATAGGCGCCGCCGGCGGTGCAGCTGCCCATGACCACGGCGATCTGCGGCAGCCCCATGGCCGACATGTTGGCTTGATTGTAGAAGCAGCGTCCGAAATGCTCGCGATCGGGAAAGATCGCGTCCTGGTGCGGCAGGTTCGCGCCCCCTGAATCCACCAGATAAATCACCGGCAAATGGTTTTCCTGGGCGATCTCCTGGGCCCGCAAATGCTTCTTCACGGTCATCGGATAGTAGGTGCCGCCCTTGACCGTCGCGTCGTTGCAGATGATCACGACTTCCTCACCGGCGACCCGGCCAATGCCGGTCAGGACTCCGGACGACGGCGCCTCGCCGTCATACATCCCATGCGCCGCCAGTTGCGAGAACTCGAGCCAGGGAGCGCCCGGATCGATCAGCGTGTTGATCCGATCACGCGGCAGCAGTTTACCGCGGTCGAGATGGCGCTTTTGCGACCGCTCGCCGCCGCCGACCTTGACCGCCTCGACTTGGTTCCGCAGATCGGCGACCAGCGTCTCCATATGCGCGGCGTTCTCGCTGAAACTCGGCGATCTGGTGTCTATTTGGCTGCGAATCACGGGCATGGACGAAACCCTCCTACCAAGGAATCTCGTCGCCGTCGAAGGCCAGGAAGCGGCCATTGTCGGCTTGAGTGAATCCAAGGATCTGTTGCTTCATCCCGGCGACGCTGCGCGGCGGCGTGACCGGTGCGCTGGCGCCGCCCATATCGGTGCTGACATGGCCGGGGTGAAACAGCACCGCCGTCAGCCCGCGCCCCGCCAACTCCAGCGACATGCAGCGAACGGCCATGTTCAGCGCCGTTTTCGATGACCGGTAAACATAGGCGTTCGGGCTGGTCTCGGTGATGCTGCCCATGCGCGAGGAGATGAAAACCATCTGCTTGCGATCACTGGCCATGACATTATCGGCAAAGGCCTCGGCCATCCGCATCGGCCCAAAGACATTGGTGTTCATCGCCCCGGCCCAGGCGTCATAGTCCAGCGTGCCGAAGCCGCTGCGTTGACCGATGATCCCGGCATTGTTCAACAACACGTCAATCGGTCGGTCTCCCACGGCCTGCTTCAGCGCCGTCACGCTGGCGCCGTCATCGACATCGAGTGCGTGGACCTCGATACCGGCAATGGCCGACAACGCCTCGGCGTCGCCGGGATTGCGGCAGGCGCCGATCACGGTCCAACCGTCGGCGGTGAACTGATTGGCGAATTCAAGGCCAATTCCGCGACTGGCGCCGGTGATTAGAATGGTCGGCATGTGTCCTCCTGGGAAACGATTAAGCGGTCAACGATCGGTGGTTAAGCGTGTCTTGCCTTAGCAATAGCAGCGCGTCAGGTCACTTGGTTCCATACATGCGGTCGCCGGCGTCGCCCAGACCCGGCAGGATATAGCCGTGATCGTTAAGCTCGCGGTCCAGAGCCGCCGAGAGGATCGGCACGTCGCGATGCGCGCTGGCGAAGGTCTGAACACCCTGCGGCGCCGCCAATAGGCAGACGAAGCGCAATTTCGTCGCGCCCGCCCGCTTTAGCCGAGAGACCGCCGCAACGGCGGAATTACCGGTGGCGAGCATCGGATCGACGACGATCACATCGCGCTCCGCCAAGCCATCCGGCATCTTAAAATAATACTCCACCGGCTCCAGAGTCGCGGGGTCGCGGTACAGACCGACATGACCCACCCGGGCGTTCGGTATCAGATCCAGCATACCATCCAGCAATCCATTGCCGGCGCGCAGGATGGAAACGATGCAAAGCTTCTTACCCTCCAGCATCGGCGCCGCCATCGGCTCCAGCGGAGTCTTGATCTCAACCATTTCCAAGTCAAGATCACGGGTCGCTTCATAGGCCAGAAGCAGGCTGATCTCGCGGAGCAACTGGCGAAACAAGGTCGTCGGGGTGCCGGTCCGCCGCATCAGGGTCAGTTTATGCTGGATCAACGGGTGTTCGATCACCGTGAAACTGTCAGGCAACGCCATTGCAGGGTTCATCACCACGTCCTTCCTCGCTTGAGCCAGAAGACAACACCTTCGGCGCCGATTTGCAACGGCGGACCTCAGCTTGATGTCGCGGCGCGTACCCGTCGCCCATTTCAATTGTGTTCTTGTTCGCGGCGTTGTCGAGCGGGTGTGACAAAACCCAGTCAATCTGGCAAAAATGACCCTGGATTCGCGACCCCCTTTCGTAAGCCTCGATGAGCGGAGCACCCCATGCCTGAAGGCGCCACACTTCGATCAACCAAACCCGCCGGTGATGTGACCGAGCTTGACGCGCTGGTCATCGGCGCCGGTTTTGCCGGGTTATATCAATTGCTTTGCCTGCGCGACCGGCTTGGAATGAAGGTCCGCGTCGTCGAAGCTGGCGATGGCGTCGGCGGCACTTGGTACTGGAACCGTTACCCCGGCGCGCGATGCGATTCGGAAAGCCACTCCTATTCCTATTATTTCTCCAAAGAATTGCTGGAGGAATGGGAATGGTCGGAGCGTTATCCCCAGCATCCGGAGATCGTGCGCTATCTGAACTTCGTTGCCGATAAGTTCGAACTGAAGCGTGACATCCAGTTCGGAACCCGGGTCACCGCCGCGCGGTACGACGCCGAGGCGAATAAATGGAACGTTGAGACCGCGACCGGCGATCGGTTCCGGGTGACCTATCTTATCACCGCAGTCGGCTGCCTCTCGACGACCAACACACCAAAGTTTCCCGGCTTGGATAGTTTCAAGGGGGATTGGTACCACACCGGCCAGTGGCCGCATGACGGCGTCGACCTCACCGGCAAGCGCGTTGGCCAGATCGGCACCGGCTCCACCGGCATTCAAGCGGCCCCGGTAATCGCGGCCCAGGCCAAGCATCTGACAATCTTCCAGCGGACCGCCAATTACAGCGTCCCGGCGAATAATCACCCGCTCAGCGCCGAGTTTAAAAAAGAGGTTCGCGACAACCACGAGGAAATCCGCAAGGTCATCCAATCGACCCCGAACGGCCATCCGTTCCGAATTTCCGAACGCAATGTCTTTGATGTCGGCGATGAAGAGCGGGCGGAAATCTATGAGGAATTCTGGAAGGTCGGCGGCCTGCGGTTCCGGGCCAGCTTCCAGGACATCGTCTCCAACAAGGAGGCCAACGACACCGCCGCCGAATTCATCAAGAACAAGATCCGCAGCGTGGTGAAAGACCCGAAAACCGCGGCCTTGTTGACCGATATCGATCACCCTTATTCAACCAAGCGTCCGCCGATCGACACCGGTTATTTTGAGACCTTCAACCGCGACAACGTTGATCTGGTGGATGTCAAATCCGCGCCGATTAAGGCGATCACGCCAAAGGGCGTGCTGCTGGAGAATGGCGAGGAATACGAGCTCGACATCATCGTCTGCGCCACCGGCTTCGATGCGATGACCGGACCCCTGCTCAATATCGACATTCAGGGCCGTGACGGCTTGGCTCTGCGCGACGTCTGGGCGGCGGGGCCACAAACCTATCTTGGCCTGCAGGTCGCGGGTTTCCCCAATATGTTCACCATTACCGGCCCCGGCAGCCCCTCGGTGCTGTGCAACATGCCGGTCGCCATCGAGCAGCATGTGGAGTGGATCACCGATTGCGTTTCGGACCTGCGTGAAAAAGGCATCGCGACCATCGAAACCACCACCGAATCGATGGAAAAATGGATCACCCATGTCAACGAGGCCGCCAATGCGACCCTCATGCCTTTCGCCAAGCACACCTGGTATTTCGGCGCCAATGTCCCGGGCAAACCGCGGGTGTTCATGCCCTATGCCGGTGGGATGACCCGGTACCGGCTGATCTGCAAGAATGTCGCGGAAAATGGCTATGAGGGCTTCAAGCTGAGCGACGCTGAAGACGGCTCGGCGCTGCCGTTCCTGCCGGCTGGCGATTTCACCCTCGCGGCGACGGTTCCCGGTCCCGGCGTTTAAACCCGGTCCATTTACCGGAAGTTCGCTAATTAACCGGAATTCTGGCCGTCACCTCGATCTCGACCCGCATCTCCGCTTCGACGAGCTCGGACAGGATCGTCGTGTTGGCCGGTCGGGCCTTGTCGCAATGCGCCTTGATGATCGGCTTGATCCGCTCAAACTCCTCCCGGCTGGCCACATAGATGCGGATCCGCAGCATGTTCTCAAGCCCGGTTCCCGCTTCGGCTAATGCGGCCGAGATCGTCGCGAAAGCCAAGGTCGCCTGCTCCTCGACCGTCGACGGGAAGCGCTTGTTCAGCACGTCAAAGCCGGTGGTTCCGGAGACATAAACCATGTCGCCATCGACCACGGCGCGGGAATAGCCGGCCATCTCCTCGAATGGCGAGCCGGACGAAATGCGGGTACCAAGCATCAAATTCTCCTGTTCACGGGCGGACGAAGGCGGCGCGCAAAGCCTCAATCTCAGCCCGCATGGCGCAGCCCTCAAGGTGGTCGTTGACCATGCCCATGGCCTGCATGAAAGCATAGCAGGTGGTCGGACCGACAAAGCTCCAGCCGCGTTTCTTCAATGCCTTGGAGAGCGCCGTCGATTCCGCCGTCAGGTTGAGTTGCCTCGCCGCCGCATGGTCCATGACCGATGGACGATTAGCCGGGTCCGGTTCGAAACTCCAAACGAAGGTGGCCAGCGAGCCAAACTCCTCGCGCAACTCAATCGCCCGCTTGGCGTTGTTGATGGTGCTGACGATCTTGCCGCGATGGCGCACGATGCCAGCGTCATCGAGCAACCGCGCGACATCACCATCGTCATAGATAGAGACCTTATCAACTTCAAAATTATCGAATGAAGACTGAAAGTTAGAGCGCTTTCTCAATATTGTAAGCCAACTCAACCCGGACTGAAATCCTTCCAGGCAAATCTTTTGAAACAAGGTCCGGTCATCGGCGGTCGGTCGCCCCCATTCGGTGTCGTGATAGTGCCGATAGTCGTCCTTGTCACCGGACCAGCCACAGCGGGGCACCCCGTCCGAACCGGTCTGCACGCCCTCAATCTCGCTCATGATCGCTCCCGTTCGGCGGTTTTGCGCACAGCATTGAACATGAGAAAACCGATCACGCCGTTTCCTTAAACAATTCCCGACCGATCAGCATGCGGCGGATCTCCGAGGTGCCGGCGCCGATCTCGTAGAGCTTGGCGTCCCGCAACAGGCGACCGGTCGGATAGTCGTTGATATAGCCATTGCCGCCCAGGCACTGAATCGCCTCCAGGGCCATCCAGGTCGCCTTCTCGGCGGCGTAGAGGATCGCGCCGGCGGCGTCCTTGCGGGTCACCTCGCCGCGGTCGCAGGCCTTGGCGACGGCGTAGACATAGGCTTTCGAGGCGTTCATCGTCACGTACATGTCGGCAAGCTTGCCCTGCATCAGTTGAAACTCGCCGATCGCCTGGCCGAACTGCTTACGCTCATGGACATAGGGCACCACCACGTCCATGCAAGCCTGCATGATACCGAGCGGGCCAGCCGAGAGCACCGCGCGCTCATAATCCAGGCCGCTCATCAGAACGTTGACGCCCCGGTTCAGCCCACCGACGATGTTCTCCTGCGGCACCTCGCAATCCTCGAACACCAGTTCGCAAGTGTTGGAGCCGCGCATCCCCATCTTGTCGAGCTTGGGAGAGGTGGAAAAACCCTTCATTCCCTTCTCGATGATAAAGGCCGATATGCCGCGCTGATTGGCCTCTGGCTCGGTCTTGGCGTAGACCACAAGCGTGTCGGCGTTTGGCCCATTGGTGATCCACATCTTGGTGCCGTTCAGAATGTAGCGGTCACCTTTTTTCTCGGCCCGTGTCCGCATTCCGACGACATCGGAACCGGCGCTGGTCTCGCTCATCGCCAGAGATCCGACATGCTCGCCGGAAATCAGCTTCGGCAGGTATTTGCGCTTCTGTTCCTCGGTGCCGTTCAGCCGCAGTTGGTTGACGCAGAGATTGGAATGCGCGCCATAGCTCAGCCCCACCGCCGCCGAGGCCCGGCTCATTTCCTCGACCGCGACCACATGCTCAAGATAGCCCATGCCGGCGCCGCCATATTCCTCTTCGACGGTGATCCCCAGAACGCCCAGATCGCCCATCTTGCGCCACAAATCCTCGGGGAAATCGTTCGCCTTCTCGATATCCGCAGCCCTTGGGGCGACCTCGTCGGAGGCGAAGGAGCGCACCGAGTCACGCAACATGTCGGCGGTCTCGCCCAGATCGAAATTGAGGCTGGCAATCATCAAGTCTCTCCATACAAGCCAGCGCCATCGGCACGCCGGTTCCGAAACATCGGGTCGACGGCGGCGGGATCTCGGTCATAGTCATGGCATCCAGCCGACTTGGCAACTAGGACCGGCACTTGGCAACCAAGACCGAAGCTCCCGACCCTGCGATAATTCCCGGCACTGACACGGGCGTTCAAAATGCGTCTCGCCATCGCCGGGTTCAATCTCGAATCCGCCACCTTCCCGCCCGAGCCGACAAGGCTTGAGGCATTGAGCATTTGGCCAAGCCCGGCGCCGGGCTGACCGACGCCTTTGCCGGAACCTACACCATCCCTGGCGAGTTTCTCGACGCCTGCGCTACCTTGGGAGTGGTCCCCTGCCCTTGGTTTATTCCGAGGGCGGGCGATGATCGAGCAGGTCAACATGGGTGAGACCGTCCAACGGGACGCCGGTTTTCTACTCGGCAAACTGCGCGGCGAAATCACCCCTGCCTGAGTTCGGCCAAGGCCGGTGGCCGGCTCAACCGCTCCGCCACCGTTCTTTGGGTCGGCGAGAAGCGTTTCGTTATGGGGGCGAGAGGGGACGAAGCCGCCGAGAACATCATCGGCGATACCCCGGATTGGGGGCCAGCGCTACGCGACGCCCAATTCTTAGGAGCGGGCCCGCAAAAGCGTGTTTCCGATCACCTGACGCGGCGACACTGCGGCCTCAGAACACCAGTTGATCGTCGCCGGAGCCGCCGCCGATGACGATCTCGCCGCGTTCGGCCAGATC
>JAQBUJ010000126.1 GCA_027623845.1 Pseudomonadota bacterium | reverse complement strand
AGGAACGCCTGGTGGATCTCATCAAAAGTCTTGTTGTCCAATGGTTGGGAGAGATCCACGCCATCGATCTCCACACCCATGGCGCCCGAGATCGGGGTGAGAGAGATTTTCTCATAGCTCATCGGTGATCATCCCGCTTGGCTGCGACCTGCCGATAGATTCCGCCATTAGGGGCGGTTTTGCAATCTCGGCCCCGGCCATAGGTGTGATGATCGAGGGTCGATCAAGTTTCGCTCACGGCCTCCAGAAAAATCAACCGCATCCCTGGACTTGATCCAGGGTCCAATCCTGAAGCGGTTCGGCGTGACGGCGGGCGGCGCATATCAGCCTCGGTTGGCGGTATTGCGCCATCGTCGCTCGCCACCGTCTCGGGCGTCGGCCCTGGATCAAGTCCAGGGATGCGGATTTGGGGCGCGGGGTGCATTATCAAGCCTTGCAACCGCAACCCACGACACCGGAAATCATCATGACCGCGTCATTCCCCCATCTTCTCTCCCCCCTGCAGGTTGGCACCACAGTCTTGAAGAACCGCGTTCTCATGGGGTCGATGCATACCGGTCTTGAGGAAGCGCCGGATGGGTATGCCAAGATGGCGGCTTTCTATGGTGAGCGTGCGCGCGGCGGTGTGGCGCTGATGGTCACCGGGGGCATCTCGCCGAACGCCCAGGGCAAGCTTGGGCTCGGCGATGGCGAGCCGGCCTTTCCGGATTGCGCCGACAAGCATCGGGTGATCACCGAAGCGGTCCATGCCGAAGGCGGTAAGATCTTGCTGCAATTGCTGCATGCCGGGCGCTATTCCAAGCAGGCCGACCTGGTCGCGCCGTCGCCGGTCCGGGCGCCGATCAACAGTTTCGAGCCGCGGGAGTTGTCCGGGGCGGAGATCCGGCAAACCATCGAAGACTTCGCCGACGCCACCGTCCTGGCCGCCAAGACCGGTTATGATGGTGTCGAATTGATGGGCTCCGAAGGCTATCTGGTTAGCACGTTCCTCAGCCCGCGCACCAACAAACGCACCGATGATTGGGGCGGGACATGGGAAAATCGCAAACGGTTGTTTGTCGAGATCGTCCGGTGCGCCCGCGAGAAAGCCGGCGCCGACGTCATTTTGATGGCGCGGGTTTCGGTGCTCGACCTTGTCGAGGGCGGCATGACCGGCGCCGAGACCATCGATCTCGCCCGATCCCTGGAGGTCGCCGGCGCCGACATCCTGAATTCCGGCATCGGCTGGCACGAAGCGCGAATCCCGACGATCATGCATTCAGTGCCGCGCAATGCCTTCGTCTGGGCAACCGAGCGGATCAAGAAAGCGGTCTCAATCCCGGTGATCGCCTCGAACCGGATCAATACCCCTGAGCGGGCGGAGGCGGTCATCGCCTCAGGTCAGGCGGACATGGTTTCGATGGCCCGGCCGTTCCTCGCCGATGCTGATTTCGTCGCCAAGGCGGCGAACGGGGCCGCCGGCGAGATCAACACCTGCATCGCCTGCAATCAGGCCTGTCTGGACAACATCTTCTCGGGTCGGCTGGCCACCTGCATGGTGAACCCGCGCGCCTGTCACGAGACCGAACTGATTATCAAGCCGGCGGCGAGCGCTAAAAAGTTCACCGTGGTCGGCGCCGGCCCCGGCGGCATGGCGGCGGCAGCGACCCTGGCGGAGCGCGGTCACGCGGTGACGCTTTATGAAGCGGAGAACCGGCTTGGCGGCCAGTTCAATATGGCGATGGCGATCCCCGGCAAAGAGGATTACCGCGAGACCATCCGCTATTTCTCCAACCGATTGGCGCAGTTGGGTGTCGATATCAGGCTGTCGACCCGGGCGACGGTGGTCGGGTTGACTGATGCTGATTATGACGCCGTGGTCCTGGCCTCCGGCGTGACCCCGCGCGCCCTCGATATCGAGGGCGCCGATCATCCCAAGGCGATGAGCTATGTTGATGTGCTCTGGCATCGCCGGCCCGTCGGCGACCGGGTCGCGATCATCGGCGCCGGTGGTATCGGCTTTGATGTCGCCGAGTACCTGACCCACGCAAACGGGCCGGTTGACCCCGATGACGCGGATGTCGACGCCTTCCTTGCCGAATGGGGTATCGATACGACCCTGGGCGAGGCCGGCGGCGTGGCTGCTGCCGGCCCGGCAATGCGCTCGGCCCGCCAGATCACCTTGTGCCAGCGGTCCGAGGCGCGGTTCGGCCGCAGCCTCGGTAAATCCACCGGCTGGGCGATCCGGGCCGCCCTACAGATGAAGGGCGTCGACTTCCTGGGTGGGGTGACCTACCGGCGGATCGACGATGCCGGTTTGCACGTGACCGTGGGCGACGAGGATCGCTTGATTGACGTCGACGCTGTGGTGATCTGCGCCGGTCAGGAGCCGCTTCGCGATCTCCAGGACGGTCTGCAGGCGGCAGGCCTGCCGGTCCATCTGATCGGCGGCGCCGATGAAGCCTCCGAACTCGACGCCCAGCGCGCGATCGATCAGGCGGTGCGGCTGGCGGCGACTATGTAACGGGCAATATGGTCCGCAGAGATAGTGTCGGCAAACCGCTACATCTGGATATACAGTCACCGTCGCGTTCATGATGGCGCCGTCCATCCTACTGATTGCAATAACTGAATGAGTAGTTGGCGATTTATATACCGGACAATGTCATTCCAAGCTAAGCATGTGCAATCTATCAATCGTCGCGCCCGGTTTCAATTCCGGATCCACCCGGAAAGGTTGCATATTCTTCGTGTCTGAAACTGCTTTGCCTATCGTTTTATCTCTTACAGCTGCTTTTCTGTTTGCGCTCGGGGCTCAGTTCCAGAGTGTCGGCCTGACGCATATGGACTCCCGCAGCGGCGCAACGATTACGATTTGCACCTCGGCAATGCTGTTCGTCCTGGCCGCGCCGGTCTTCCTGGAGATCGACCACCTATTGCATCCAGCGGTGCTGATCTTCGTCCTGGTTGGATGTTTTCGCCCCGCGGTCTCGGCCAATCTGGCGCTGGCTGGCATGCGGTATTTGGGTCCAACGCTTTGCGCCACCCTAACCTCCACGGCGCCACTGTTCGGGGCGGCCTTAGGAATTTTCTGGTTAGGGGAGATTTTGACCTGGCCGACGGCGGTTGGCACCCTGGCCATTGTCGGGGCGATCATGATGCTGTCCACAAGAAGCGGGACGACGGCGCGGACTTGGCCGCTCTGGGCTCTTGCCCTGCCGGTTGGCGCCGCCGCGATCCGTTCCGGCGCTCATGTCTTGACCAAGGTTGGGATGGAATCGGTTCCCGACGTCTATATCGCCGGGATGGTGGGATTCGTGATATCGGCGATCATCACGCTTGGTATCCACAAGGCCCGTCGGGACGCACCGCCGGTCCGGTGGATCAGTCGAGGCGCCCGCTGGTTCATGGGAGCGAGCGTTTGTTTCAGCTTGGCGGTCATCTCGCTCAACACCGCCCTGCATCTGGGACAGGTGATCCATGTGGTGCCGATCGTCGCCGCCTCGCCGGTTTTCACCTTGATCTTGAGCGTCGTGTTCTTTCGCCGCGAGCAGATCAACCTGCGGGTCGTCGCCGCGGTCTTCGTCGTGGTGCCGGCGGTCATGCTGATCGCGGTCGCCGGCTGAGCCAGGGATCGCCCACACAGAGGCCGCGCTTGCAAAAAAGCGTTCGGGGTTTCAGTTGAATAATCGCGGCGATCCGACCTTACCAGCCCGGCGGGTGCAGCTTGTGCCAATCGGTGGCGCTTTCGAAGGCGGCGCCGGCACGCACCAGAAGCGGCTCCGACAACCGGTTCCCGACAAATTGCAGCGATAGCGGCAGACCGTCGCCGTTCAACCCACAGGGCAGCGAGATCGTTGGTAATCCGGCATAGTCCATCGGCACGGTAAAGCGCGAGTCCCAAGGGTCGCGGTTCTTTGGGATCGGGCCATAGGCTTGCTGTGCGGTAAAAGGATAGGCCGGACGCGGTGTGCTTGGGCAGGCCAGGAGATCGATCCCCGCCATGGTCGCGGCAAGCTCACCATTGCAGGCATGGCGTAGGGCTTGGGCGCTGGCGTAGTCGGCGGCGGAGGAGTCGGCTCCCCTAGTCAACCATTCGCGGAACCAGGGGCCGTATTCATCGGCGCGTTCCGGGAAGAAAGCCCGATGGGCGTCGGCGGCTTCGGCGCTGCAAAGGGTTGGCCAAGCGGCCATGTACTCTCGCAGCCGCTCGGGCATGGCGACCTCGATGATCTCGGCGCCGAGACCGCGCATCGCCTCGACCGCCGCCGCGATCGCCGCCGCATAGTCCGGCGCCAGATCCTCGGAACCATCGCGCGGGTCCCAGCCGATCCTCAGGCCGCGCGCGCCTGTCTCAAGGCCGCCGAGCATGTCGGGAACCGGATCGACCAACGTCGTTGGATCACCCAAATCATGGCCGGAGATCGCCTGCATGACGATGCCGGCATCGGCGGCGCTACGGGTCAGCGGTCCGACATGATCAAGCGATTGGGCCAGATCGAGCACGCCGTGCCGGCTGACCCGGCCCCAGGTCGGCTTCAGCCCGACGGTACCGCAGACCGCGGCCGGGTGGCGGATCGACCCGCCGGTATCGCTGCCCAAAGTGGCGTAAGCCAGCCCCGCCGCGGTTGAGGCGCCCGAGCCACTGGACGACGCACCGGGCCAATGGTCTTCACGCCAGGGGTTTTGCGGCACCTGGAATTTAGGATTGTAGCCGGCCATCGCGCCTTCGGTGAGGTTGAGTTTGCCAAGCATCACCGCGCCGGCTTTGCGAAAACGAGCGACCACGGTGGCATCGAAGTCCGGCACATGATCGGCCAGCACCTGGGTGCCGCCCATGGTGCGCACGCCTGCCGTATAGCAGAGGTCCTTAACCGCCACCGGGACACCGTGCAGCCGCCCTCGGTAGCCGCCGGCGGCGATTTCGGCCTCGGCCTCGCGCGCCTCGGCCATCGCCTGGTCGGCCATCACCGTGGCATAGGATTTGAGCCGTCCGTCCAGCGCCTCGATCCGGGCCAGCATGGCCTCCGTGACCTCGACGGGAGAGATTTTCCGGCTCTTGATCAGTCCGGACAGCTCCAGGATCGTCATGTAGTGCAGCGGCTCTGTCATATCGGCGGTCCCGGATGGTTGTAAAAGGGAAAACTGATTGGATGGGTGCTGGATCTCAGATTAAGTGAATTATCACCCACATTCGACGGCGATGCATCTATCCTGCGCGGCGCATGGCCAAGCCAAAGGGTCGGGGGCCATGATTAACCAGGCAAACGAACGGCGGAGATGGATATGGCGGACGCGGTTGGGGTGATCGGATTGGGCAATGCCGGCGGGGCGGTTGCCGGCGCCTTGGCGCGCAAGATGCCGGTGATTGGCTTTGACCTGGACGAGGGACGGCGCGCCATTGCCGCCGACCTCGGGGTCGAGTGTGTCGGC
The DNA here is from genome assembly GCA_027623845.1 of Pseudomonadota bacterium. Taxonomy (GTDB): domain Bacteria; phylum Pseudomonadota; class Alphaproteobacteria; order Thalassobaculales; family Thalassobaculaceae; genus JADHLJ01. The sequence continues at coordinate 2,473 of JAQBUJ010000126.1, read as the reverse complement.
TCGATCGAAGCGGTCGCGGCGCGCACCAAACGGATCATCCTCTCGCTACCGAAACCGGCGATCTCGATCGCCGTCACCAAGGCTTTGACGGAAGGAGCGAGCCCGCCGGCGTTGATCATCGAGACCAGCACGGTAACGCCCCAGACCGCGCAAACCAGCCACGGCATCTGCCAGGCCAAGGGTATCGCCTTTGTCGATGCGGCGATCGCCGGCGGTGTCGCCAGCATGGCGGCCGGCAAGATCACCTTCTTCCTGGGTGGGTCCGAGGCTGACAAGGCGCAGGCCCGGCCGATCCTCGATCTGGTCGCCGACGGGATCTATGATCTCGGCACGATCGGCGCCGGCATGGGCGCCAAAGTGGTCAATAACGGAGTCATGCATGCCTTGATGGTGGTGCTGATCGAGGCTTTCGCCATGTCCAACAAGTTGGGCGTGCCGAGCCAGACAATGATCGACATTCTAAACCGCGAAGAGGGCCTGCTCCGCCCGCTGGTGCACCGGGTGCAGGAGCGGATGCAGCAGGGCAATTACCAGGGTGGTATGTCGGTCACCAACGCCCGCAAGGATTCGGTACTGGCCCTGGAGACGGCACAACAGCTTGGCGTGCCGCTCTTTGCGACCTTGGCGGCGCACACGCCGTATGAGATCGCCGAGGCCCGAGACATGGGCGATCTGGATTACGCCTCGCTCGCGACCCTGTGGGAGCAATGGGCGGACGTGAGCTTCAAGACCGAGGGATAAATCACCCCAGGGTTAGATCGGCGACGGTGCGGCCACGCCGAGCTTGTCGCCGATCAATGCCAGTTTCTCCATCACGCCGGGATAGATCTCCACCCCTTCGGCCAAGGCCGCCCGTTTGCGCGCCAATGCGCCGTCGCCGGGCATGCGGACCGCCGCGACCCCAACCGCCGGTCGGTCGGCCCGGCAGGCCTCGGCCAGCCAGGTGGTCTGCCGGGTGAAGTCGTCGGTCCCGGAAAACGCCGTCGGGTCGGTTACCTGCAGATAAACCGAGGCGCCCCAGCCTTCCTTGGGATCGGCGCGACCAAGACCCGAGAGACCCTGGGTCATCGCCTCGATCATCAGCGCCAGACCGAAGCCCTTATGGCCATATTCGCGCCCGCCAATCGGCAGGATCGTGCCCGGAGGATCGGTGAACAGCACAGCGGGATCGTCGCTCGGCCGGCCATCGGCGTCTTGCACCCATTCGCCCGGCAGGCTTTTGCCCTCGCCATGCAAGCGACCGGTCAACCCGTTGGTGGTGATCGAGGCGCTGATATCGATCAGTATCGGGTCGCCTTGGGTCGGAATGCCGACAGCGATCGGGTTCGGGGTGAATTTCGCCGTGGTGCCGCCGTAGGGCGCGACGCTTTCCACCGAGGGGTCGGAGGACGCCAGGGTGATCATGCAACCCTTTGCCGTCACCAATTCCAAATAGGCGGCGAGACAGGCGATATGGCCGCAGCGCCGGATCACCACGGTGCAGGTGCCATAGGTCTGGGCCCGGTCCACCGCCAGTTCCACCGCCTTGGCAGTCAACCACACGCCGGATATGCGCTGACCATCCCACGTCACGACGGCGCCCCGGTCGGCGACGGTGATCGGCTCTCCGGCGCCAAGCATGGCGCCGCTCTCCAACCCATTCAGATACGCCGGCCCCTGGGCCAGCCCATGGGTGGTGTGCCCCATCAGATCCGCTTCGACCAATAGCGGCGCGACGATGGCGGATTTGTCGGGATCCATCCCGGCGGCGTTGAACAGCGCCTCGGTATAGGCGACGAGGGCAGCTGGGGCATGGCGGATCGGCATGGGTGGGTGTCCTGATTTCATTGGGGATGTTTTGGTTGGCGAAAGGGAAAGGTAAACGAAAATTGTGAGGCCATGCTGAATTCGGTGATTTGGCGCAGGCGTCAGAAGGATTTATCCAGGCCAGCCTGCTTCAACACTTCGTTCGCCGTATGTCTGGACTTGCAACTGTTATCGACCGGAAAATGTCGCTTGGTTATGGGCGAGTACCACATTTCATGGTCCCCCCGGCCTTGTCTCACAAAAGAACACCCATTCTGCCGGAGCAAGGCCTTGAGCGCTTTTGCAAAACCTTTCATCTCCAGCGGGTCATGTAGCCCGGGTGCGAATTTTGGAAGTCTGATGGTGCACGATATGCAGCGGTATTTCCGCCGGTAATTCACCTTCAGGATACCCGTTCAAATCCAGAAGGTCCTCAATGACGGCATGAACCTGTTTTTCCAAATTCTCAGTCGTATCTGCTTCCGCTACCAAGCCCGGAAGATCATCGCTGGTGGCGACCCACACGCCCGCATCCGCGTCCCAGATGGCTTTGACGATGATGGATTGCAAACTCATAATTTGACCAAATCAGCACATTTGAATGGCCTATAACATGGCAGTGAAACCGTCATCGCGCAATATTGCGACGATTTTTCCTGAAATCTCGACGTATACCCCGACTCTCCGC